>CAKNRV010000001.1 GCA_930991035.1 uncultured Clostridium sp.
AATTTTAGTGCTAATGTTTAAAAAATTTTGGGACATTTTCAAAAACTATTGACATAGTAAAATTGACAAGCTATTAGGTAAAATATTTATGTTTTCTAAAACTGTTACAATTTCACAGCTGTATTTTTAGCGAAGCAATTTATAAGCTATAAATTACAAATGCAACCTTCTATCCAATTCCTCCACAAAACTTTTACCATATAGCAAAAGTGAAAGCAAAAATGCAACTATTGCAATTCCGCTTGCTATTAATGTAAAAATTGGTCTTACTATAATATCGCCACCAGATATGTATATAACTAATGGTATAAGACTTAGTATAAAAATAATTATATGATAAATTATGTATTTGTAATATCTCTTTATGCTAACAATAGTAAGCACAAGCAAAGTTACATTTGCTGCCATTATTATAATTGGTATTGCTAAATTTATAGCCCATCCGCTATATCCTATTATAAAGTCTATGCACAGTGTTAAAACAGAAATTGCTATTGTTTGAATCATAACATTTGATGCTATATTTATATTTCTGTGGACAGAATACAAAGCTGTTACCCAGCAATATATAATTCCTGCAATTACAATTAAGCTCCACCAAAATTTAGTTGATGTACATACATTCACTATTACACATATTAACGCAATTAATATTGATACTGCCATCGATATTATTATAGCTAAATTAACTTGTTTTATATTTCTAACTTTAGGATATAAAGTCATGCACGCCATTCCCTTCCACGTAAAAATCTATTCCTTGTTCTTTAAGCTTGTTGCAAAATTCTTGTTCCACTTCTGTATCTGATAATTTTGATGTAAATGTAAAGACTAAATTGTTTTCAAAAGAGCAAGCTGAGCATTTTATTTTTTCCACGGTCTCTGGTGCAATTAGCATCAAAAATTTATCTATGTATTTTTTATATTCACCTATTATACCAACTCTACCTATGTTAGAAAGAGTTGTAGTTGTATGTTTTCTTATTTCTATATAACTTAGTTTAACAATTGCTAATTTGCAAAATAATGGTATTGACTTTATAAACCAATTATTACCAAGTTTTACATTTGCTGACATAGTCTTGCTAATTTCACTTGGGGTTAAAAGTCTTTCAAATTCTTGTTTTACAAATTTTAAAAGGTCATCAAAATTTTGAAGTAGTTTATCTTGCATAGCTGCCGCTACTACTATATAGCTAAAAAAATTACTTACTGTTTCAGATTTAAAATATTTTCTTAAATCAACTGGCACGCAAACTTTTATAGGTTTATTTCCGTTGTATTTTTTGTAATTTGTATTGTAAATTGAGTGTATTACTAAAGCCGTTAAATACTGTGTTATTGTAACTCCTTTTTCCTTTGCTTTTGCCTTTAGCTGTTCTAAGTTAATATTTATATGTATTACCCCAATACATTCAAGAAGAAGTTTTCTTCCTTTTAATGCAAATGCTCTTTTGCCACTTCTTCCACCTTTTGATTTCTTATCATAATTCTTTAAATAATCATCCTCTGTATTATTTGAAATTTTTCTTTCAATTCTAAGCTTTTTGCTAAATTCTTCTTTATGAGCTATTTCTATATAGTTATATACTATTTCCCTCAAAAAAATAATTCCACTATTTCCATCTGTTAAAGAATGAAAAATGTCTAAATTTATTTTTTTCTCCCAATATGTTACTTTAAACAAATAGTCGTTATTTGTATTTGGGTCTATGTACTTGCAAGGATAATCTTTTTCTTGCTCGATTATGATGTCTTTAGTGTTATCTTCAAAATAATACCAAAAGAATCCTTTTTTTAGTTTTACCTTAAATGAGCTTAATGTATTTAATGCAAGGTTTACAGCTTTTTTTAGAATTTCTGGTTCAATAGTTTCTTTTAGTACAGCTGATAGTCTAAACACACTACTATATTTTTTGCTTGAAGCTATTGGAAATATTTTTGCAGAATTATCTAATCTTCTCCAATTGTTTTGTTTTGCCATCTCTACTTTGTATGATAAATCTAATTTATCATACTCTCCTTATATAATTATTTAGGTTTTTAAAAAAGGTCTTACCTATAAACCTATGAATATACTATGTTTATATTATTTATTTATCACATAAAATATGTTTTTCTTATCTTACCACTCCATTATTTGTACTTAATTAAATTTTAAATAAAATTTGGCAACATTAAAATGGTAATTATTTTTCAGCATTATCTTCACTTATTATTTTCACGACTTTTTCATATCCATCTTTTGCGTGTACATTCCCCTTTCGATGCTTCATAAGTACAAAATTATGTATTGCGTCTTCATATTCGATAAAATGTACCTTTTCTTTATTTGCAAGTGCAAATTTTTTTGCATCTGGATTTAGCATATCTTTTGTTCCAGACAAAATGTATATATTCCTAAGTTTATCTGTTGGTCCCAAAACTGGATTTACTAAATAACTTTTTAATCCGTTTTTTCCTGCATATTTTCTTCCAGAAAGTTTTAATAGTGGCTTGTTTAGAACGGGATCCTTTATTTTATCAATTTCTGGATTGTTCATTCTTACATCAAGCCACGGCGAAATTAGTATTGTTTTGTCTGGTAATTTTCGTTTCATTTTTCCATTTCTTTGGTAAAGTGCAAGTGCCAATCCTGCTCCAGCTGAATCTCCCATTAAAATAAATTCTTTTTCATCAATTTTATCAGTTATTTCTTTATATAACGGCTCCATTATTTTAAATACTTCCAAATACGTATGTTCTGGTGCCAAAGGATAATCTGGAACTATAACTGTTGCTTTTGTATCATTTATGATGTCTTTAAAAAAGTTCCAATGATATTTTTCAAGCTCACCTACATATGAGCCTCCGTGAATATATAATATAACTTTTTCTTTTTCGTTGCTTATCTCTGGCTCATATAAATCGTCATTTTTTAACGGTTTTATTATAAATACATCTCTTCCTAAAAATTTTCTTTGAGAAAAATCATAAAATCTAAATACATCTTTGGGAAGTTTTGATGTTACCACTCTTACATCATAATATAGAACTGCCAGCAGTACTATTAGTAATATAAAAAATAAAATTATCATAATTAAAAATCATTCCTCTTTTGCTTTTAAAACTTTATCATTATAAACTATTGCCTTTATTTAAGCCGGTATGTTTACTATTTAAACCTACACATTCCGCAGTAATTCGCAATAATTTTTGTAGTTGGCTTTTAACATTTGTATAATAACACAAATATTATTATTTATCAATCTTATTGTTAAAATGATTTTTCTAAAATAAAAAACATACCCGTTCTTTAGCAAACACTTATCAACATTTTGTTATGATAAGTGTTTGCAATACTAAGATATGTTTATAAGTTCATATACTCTCTTCTCTGTGTTCAAATAGCGTACATTCTCTTACTTTTCTACTTATTGTATGACTTCTCATTGATTTTACTAATTTTCTTAAGTTTTTATCACTTAATCTTAATTTTTCTTGATTATTTTCAAGTAATTCTTGCACTTGTTTCTTTGTTATGGTATTATTTTTTTGAACAGTATTCATTTGTATCAAAACTCCTTATATTTTCTTGAACAAAAATATCATACGAGTTTTTCTTACAACTGTCTACTGTTCATTTACTTTCTTATTGAATTTTTGTTGCATTTCAAATGAAACTTTAGGGATTTTTTGAGAAGGAGAAGTGAAATTTAATTATAATTTCTCTATTTCTTCTTTTGATAGGCCTGTTGATTTCATTATGATATCTATATCTACTTCTAGTTCTTTCATTTTCTTTGCTATTTCTAATTGTTTTTTCTTTTCGCCTTCTTTCAATCCTTGCTCTCTGCCTTCTTTTAAGCCTTGTTCTCTACCTTTGTGTAATGCAGTATTCCTTATTTCATTTTCCTCAATTATTGCAGATTCTCTATATTCTGCTAATCTCTGCATTACTACATCATTGCTCATTTCTTCTAGTTTTTCTTTTGCTTCCTTGATTCCTTCATTATTATCCATTACATCCATCACCCTCTCTGAACTTGGATCCTCTAAGAAATATAGCCAGTCTAATAATTCGTTATTATTATTAGTTTCCTTTAACCTATATATCTTTGGTAATTCTAGTATAACGATTTCAATTGCATCTGTCAATATCACTTTTCTATTTTGTGTTTCTATAAGCTTCCAATCGGTATAATATCCTAGTTCTTTCAAGCCTGGAATTTCAAAGTCTGCTATTAATATCGCAATGGTTCTTTTTAGTACTCCATAGTCTTCTTTTTTGTTTATAGTACTTGCATAAACTCTAGCCCAGTAATATAAAATTCGTTTTATTATATTTTGTTGTTCTCCTACTTGCATCTCTATATTGCACATTTCTTTTCCATTTAATTCCGCTATTACATCTAATATTCCCATTTTTCCTTTAATATTTTGTCTCCTTAATATTGGATTTCTGCTAAGATCTACTTTAGCTATTGGCTCTTGCAATATAGCCTCTAAAAAGTTTTTTGTAATATTTTCACTTTCTCTTTCTCCGAACAATACTTGAAATACCACATCAAGTTTTGGGGATAACAATTTTTCCTTCTTTTTACTATTTTCTTTTGCGTTAGCATTTTCTTTATTTGCCATATAAAGTTCCTCCTTTGAAATAAATATTTGTTAATTGAAATAAAATATCTTTTGAAATAAATTGCTTTGATTTTGTATATTTAAAGTGTTATGGAAATGTGTGAAGCAGTATGAATATTGAAATGAAATTATAAAGAGTACAAATTTATACATAATCAATTATTTTAGACAAACGTATTTGATATTTAATATCTTGGAAAATTTCTAGATATAATTAAATATAAAATATTTGAATTAAAATATAGAATGTCAAAAAATATACAAGAATTAATTTTAGTTTATATAAGGTTTAAAATTAATCTGCTTTCAATTAATATGTTCAATATATCACATATTTACTAAATAATCAACATAAATCGTTCGACAAAATTCGACATCTCAATCGTTTTTGTAAAAATGACTTTTTCCAAAATTTTTTTTGATATTTTTTTGATTTTAGTTGACACTATATAATGATATTATACTCAAAATTTTTTATTTTATAAAATCAAATTATAATTTGCAATATAAAAATATAATGCAAAATTATAGGCTTGATTTATAGATAAAGTCAAAAAAATATAAATAAAAAAGGTTGTAACGGTTGAAAGAAAATACAGTTTTCAGCCAAATTAATAATATAGAAAGGATAGATAATAATTATGAATAAAAAATGGATAATTGCAATTGTTGCTTTACTTATAGTCGGTGGTATTTTGGTTTACTTTTTCTTTGGAAGAAATACAAATACTCCGCAAAGCGATTATACTCCAAGTAGAATTTTTGCCAACACTACAATTGATAATACAAATTCTGATACTAACAATAACGGCAATAATAACAATAATAACAACATATCTAATACTAATACAATTCAAAGCAAGCCAAAAACAGAAACAAAAATAAGTAGCTTTTCAACTCCAATTGTAGATAATCACAAGAATAGAATTAATAATATAAAAATTACTTGTTCTAGGATTAGTGGAACCACTGTAAGCGCAGGTGAAGAATTTTCATTTTGCGAGGTAGTTGGTCAACCTTCTGCAGAAGATGGCTACAAAGAAGCCCACGCTTTTGTAGATGGCAAATTAGTAAATGCTATTGGTGGTGGAAATTGCCAGGTTAGTACTACAATATATAATGCAGCTAAAAAGATAGATGGTGTAGAAATAACAGAAAGACACGAGCACGGAAAAGAAGTTGGATATATAGAAATGGGAAAAGATGCAACAGTTGCTTACGATTACTTGGACTTAAAATTTCAAAACAATAACAATTTTGATTTAAAATTAAAAGCATACATTAATGACGACGATGAAGTTTGTGTAGACATTTACAAAATAGCTTAGATTCAGGAGTTGAACAAACGGGACACTCCTAATCGTTCATTTTTTTGAACAAGTGGGACACTCCTAATCGTTTAAGTTCTTGAACAAAAAGGAGTGTCCCAAACGTTTAAGTCCTTGAACAAATGGGAGTGTCCCAAACGTTTAAGTCCTTGAACAAATGGGAGTGTCCCAAACGTTCAAGTTCTTAGCATACTAAACCAATTTTGATATACATAATCCGCTATGCTAAAAAATGTTTTCTTTTCTACCCCAGTTTCGGCAACAATATTTGCTCTGCCTAATTCTTTTCCATCTAAAGTATATATTATTTCTCCCACTTTCTGTCCTTCTGCAATTGGTGCAGCTAAATTTTCTTCAATATTTATTGTTTGCTCAATATTTTTATCTTCGCCTTTTTTTATTAAAATTCCTACATCACTTTCAGTTATTAGATTTGTTTTTGAAGTTACTCCTTTGGTTACATCTGCTTCTTTTATTACAGTTCCTCTTGTTGCTAAATCTTTATATTGGTAATTACTAAATCCATAGTCTAATAATTTTTGTGCTTCTGAAAAACGTATCTTTGTAGTAGGTGCTTTCATTATAACTGCAATTAATGAAAGTCCATCTCTTGTAGCACTAGCAGATAAATTATATAATGCTATTGACGTAGAACCAGTTTTTAGCCCAGTTGCTCCTTTATAATTTCTAATTAATTTATTTGTATTTACTAATTCAGATTCTCCATTTCTTAATGTATCCATCCAAATTGTTGTATAGTTTAATATTGTTGGATGATTGTTTAATAACTCTCTAGACATTAGCGCAATATCATAAGCTGATGTTACGTGACCATCTTCGTCAATTCCGTGGCAATTTTTAAATGTTGTATCATTCATTCCAAGTTCTTTTGCTCTAGCATTCATTTTTTCTACAAAAGCCTCTTGGCTTCCACATAAATAGTCTGCCATTGCAACAGTACAGTCATTTGCCGAAACTACACATATTGCTTTTAGCATCTCGTCTACTGTAAGCTCTTCTCCTACTTCTAACCATATTTGTGAGCCTCCCATTCCGGCAGCATCTTCTGTGCAAGGTACTTTATCTGTTAAAGCTATTTGCCCAGAATCTAAAGCTTCCATTATTAAAAGCAAACTCATTACTTTTGTAACACTTGCTGGTCTAAGTTGTTCGTGTATATTAAGTTCATAAAGCACTTGCCCAGTTTTTTGTTCTATTAATATTGCACTACCTGACTCTAAATTTAAACTATTGGAACTTTGATTTGTATTATTTTCTGTATTTTCGTTAGTTACATTAGCATTAGTCTGTGAACTAATTGGTTCAGTCTCTGTCGACCAAACATATACCGAATCGTCTGTTGCAAGTACAACAGAAAACATAAAAATTACTATAAATATTAAACTTGCACTTACAATTTTTATGATTTTTTTATTCAATTTTATCCCCCCACTATACAAAAAAATTCTAAAATATATTATATTTATATTTTAGAATTTTATTTTTATTCTATTTAATTGTGAATTATCTTTTACTCCTCGTCGAATTCGTCTTTATTTTCAGTTTCGTCATATTCATAGTCGTAATCTGTTGGCGCTGTAATTTGATTATTTTGCTGTTGTCTTAAATCTATTCTGTTTCTTTTTGGTTTTATTCTACTTACATTTTGTATTGTCTCTGTAAGATTGTCTATTGATTCTTTTGCTTCTTTATGTTCTCTATCAAGCCTTTTAGCTTCTTCCTTTTTTTCTTCTTTTTTGTTTTGCATTGTTTTGTTTAAGTAGCAATTTACCTTTTCCATTAAATCTGGAACATAGTCAATAAGTCTATCCACTGCTGACGAATGATTTACTGGTAACAATTTTACATTGTTTGGACTTACTACTAGAAATGCAATTGGTGATATGCTAACTCCTGCACCAGAACCACCACCAAATGGCAATCTATATTGTACTTGCTCCTCTTTTTCTTTTTTGGTGTATTCGTCTAATGTCTCTCCTTTAAACTCACTTCCTCCTGCAGCAAATCCAAAGCCTACTTTTGAAATTGGTATAATTACCATATTATTGCTTGTTTCAATTGGCTCTCCTATAATAGTATTTACATCAATCATATCCTGTATGCTATTCATTGCTGTAAGCATTAAACCTTCTATTGGATGTTCACTCATTTTTATCTACTCTCCTTTTTTAATTTTATATTGATAATATGTACCATTTTTTCTTAATTTATACACTACATTTAATTTTATTTTTTCCAATTTCATTTTTAGTACATATTTCATTTTTCTTACTTCTATATATTCTAAAAATACAATTTAAAATATTAATTATTTTTAATTCTATATTGCTTTCGAGTTTTAAGTGCAAAACATTTCCATTGTTGTATATAGGTTCTACAACGTATTTTATATCATTTACATTTTCTTTTTTTGTAACTCTTGGCAATACTAAAGTAAAAACTGTACATAGTATCGGAATAATATATGTTGTAACAAGTACATCATCTACTCCAACTTTTATGTCCAAATTTAGGTATGAAACTTTAGGTTTAATATTTATTACTTCTCTTATGTCAGATAGCTTTATTTCTCTTTCTAATTTTTGAATATCCACTTTTTCCAAGTGCATTTTTGTTATTAATTTTTCCATCTTTTTTCTATCAAATTTTATTGATAAAATTTTGATTCGGTTAAGAAAATATAATGAAAATATTAATAAATAGTTTGATTTTTCTGTGTTGCTATTACATTTATTTACCGTATCTTTATAAGCAGTATTGCACATAGTTTTGTTTTTTATATTATTAGTAGATATTTTTAAATCTTTTATACTAATTCTAATTGTTGAAAAAATTATGACAGTAAGAATTAACATTATAATTATTAATAACGCAATAAAGAACAAGACTAATACCATAACAACCTCCTTTTTGAAGTTATTAGTATTAGTCTTTGCATTTTTTCCAATTTTAAACATTTTTTATAACTTTACTTATATTCTAGAGTAATCTTAATTCTTCAATAAAAATAAAAAATAGATAATGTTACTCTAGCTAAAATGTTGTTAAGCTTTCTTATTATTTTTTTCAACAGTTATATCACCAAATAATTCTGGTTGTGATGTTAAAACTTTGTTTCTTCTTGATAGCTCTAGCAGTCCAGAAAATGCTGTTACAATTTCCGGTCTAGAACATTTTTTACTAGGAAATAATCTGTTAAACACAAATTTCTTATTATGTAGCAACTCTTTGAACATAACCTTAACTTTATCTGCCACTGTATATGTTTCGGTTATAGCTATTTTTTCAATATTTTTAGCATTCTTGTTTAGTCTTTCTGCACTTCTTTCTATAATATCAGCATACATTTCTGCAATAATTTCTTTTTTATATTCTTTTTCAAGTTTTTGTTTTGGCAATTCTATTTGCTCTGGAGTTTTAAATATAACAGTATTGCTGTTTTGATACATTTCTTTTAGCATTTTTGTTATTTCTTTATATTTTTTATAATCTATAATTCTTTGTAATAATTCTTCCTCTGTAAGTTCTTGTTCGTCATTTTCTTGATTTGGTAACAAATTCTTAGATTTAAGATATAGCAATGTAGAAGCCATTACTAGGAACTCACTAGTCACTTCCAAATTCATTTTTTCCATTTCGTTTATATATTCTATATATTGGTCAGTTATTTCACTTAAGTTTATATCATATATATCCATCTTGTTCTTATCTATTAAGTGTACTAGCAAGTCCAATGGTCCTTCAAAATTTTCTAGTTTTATTTTATATTTGTTTGTTTCTAAAGTTAATATATTCTGCATTTTAAAACTTGTTCCTTTCTTTTTCTTCTAAAAGCATATACGTATAGAAAAAATTTTTTAATCTATTCTTCTAACTCTTCCATAGCCCTTCTTACCAAATCTATTTTGTATCCTTTTTTTAGCAAATGTTCTATTATCTCTTGCTCTTCTGAATTATTACTTTTTTTTAAAATAATATTCTTAGCAGAATTTATTTCATATTGTTCTAATTCTTCTGAATGATTATAGAAATAATCCTCAATCAAGTCCTTTTTTAACCCTTTATTCATTAATTTATACTTAAGCTCTTTTAAAGACAAATTATTAAGATTAACAAACTCTGACACAGCCCTTTCTATATAGCTGTCGTCATTAATGTACCCATTTTCTTTTAAATCTTCTATAACATCGTCAAGCAAATCTTCATCCTCTATATTGCTAAACTTTCTTCTTACCTCTTGCTCTGTTCTTTTTTTATACATTATATATTTTAGCACTTTTGTTTTTAATTTATCTTTTCTCTCTAACTCTTCTAAATCTAGCATTTACAGACTCCTTTTTGCTTTTTTATTTAACATTTTCTTTTAATTGTAAAAGAATTGCCGTTTTAGCTAGGCAAACTTTTAAGAATTTAAAACTTAAAATAGCTTACACCAAAATCTTTGAAAAAAATTGATTTTTGGCTAGGCGCATAAGTTTTAAATTTATGAGGCGTACTCTGTGTACGTTGAATAAATTTAAGGCTTATGCAACAACGCCAAAAACAATTATCTTCAAAGATTTACTCTTCTGGCTCAATTTCCTGCTCCTCATCAGCCTCTTCCTCGTCCCCTAGGCTTTTTTCAAATGCTGCATTAAAGTTATCTCTTATTTTCTTTTCTACTTCTGCTGCTACTTCTGGATTGTCTTGTAAATATTTCTTTACATTTTCTCTACCTTGTCCAATTCTTTCTCCATTATAGCTAAACCATGAACCTGATTTTTCTATTATATCTAGGTTTACAGCAATGTCTAGAATGTTTCCTTCTTTTGAAATACCTTTTCCATATACTATATCAAATTCTGCCTCTCTAAATGGTGGAGCAACTTTATTTTTTACAACTTTAACTCTTGCTCTATTTCCTATTACTTCTCCATCTTGTTTTATGTTCTCGATTTTTCTAATGTCTAATCTTACAGAAGCATAGTATTTTAAAGCTCTACCACCAGCTGTTGTCTCTGGATTTCCAAACATTACTCCTACTTTTTCTCTTAATTGATTTATAAATATAACAACTGCTTTTGATTTATTTATAACACCTGCAAGTTTTCTTAATGCTTGTGACATAAGTCTTGCTTGTAGACCAACGTGTGCGTCTCCCATATCTCCATCTATTTCTGCTTTTGGAACTAAAGCTGCAACAGAGTCTACAACTATAATATCTATTGCTCCACTTCTAACTAATGCCTCAGTAATTTCTAATGCTTGCTCTCCTGTATCTGGTTGTGAAACTATTAAATTGTCTATGTCTACACCTAAATGTTTTGAATATACTGGATCTAAAGCGTGTTCAGCATCAATAAACGCTGCTTCCCCGCCTAATTTTTGAGCTTCTGCAATCATATGTAAAGCAAGTGTAGTTTTTCCAGAAGACTCTGGACCGTATATTTCTACAATTCTTCCTCTAGGAATTCCACCAATTCCTAAAGCTATATCTAAGCTTAGAGCACCTGTTGGTATTGCCTCTACCTCCATTGCTCCAAAGTCACCTAATTTCATTACTGAACCTTTACCAAATTGTTTTTCAATTTGTCCTAGTGCTGCTTCTAATGCTTTCATTTTTTCTGGATTTTGATTATTCATTTATTTTTCCTCCTATCAATTTACATTTTTCTGAACAATGTTTTAATCCTTTTTATTGTATAGGAAAAATCGAAGATTTTTGCTATACAACAAGGTTAAGTTACCTTGGGTCGTGCATATTCGCGAAGCGAAATGCACATATGGCGAAGCCACTTTTCTTATATATTACTTACGTTGTTTCAAAATTTTAGAGAATGCATAATTTTTTATACGTAACTTTTTAAAACAACTGTTTGTATTATATACTATTTTAAAATTTTGTCAAGCCCTTTTCCATTTTATTTTGATTTATTATTGCCTAAACCACTTCTCAAAATTAAAATATGCCGTATAATTATTTGGTGTAATTTCTCCTGTAAGCCTAATTCCACTTACTACTTTATTTGTATTTCTATACAAGCAGACGTAAGGAACTTCATCCTCGTATATTTCAATTATTCTATCATATTTTTCTTTTAAAAGTTCTTCGTCTTTTATGTTTTTTACTTCTTTTAATATTGAAGAGAGCTCTTCATTTTCATAATTTGCTATATTATCCTCTCCAAAGAAATATGTTAAATCTGGACTATAGCCATTATTTACTCCGGTTAATATTAAATCATAATTTTTCTTTTCTAAATAATTTTTGTATGCTGAATCTGAAACTTTATATAAATATACATTGATTCCAATATCTTCAAGCTGTTCTTCTATCAATTCTGCAACCTTAACCCTGGTTTCGTCACTGTTTTGGACAACTAGGTTTAAATTCAAATATTGTGTAGAATAGTTCTCGGTTTTTCTCCAATAGCCATATCTATATACCCAGCCAGCATCTTCTAGTACTTCTTGTGCTTTTTCTTTATTATATTTAGATTTACTCTCTTTATCATATAGATAACTTCCATAATCTATCGGAAAAGTTGAAATATTATAATTATTATCAAACACTGAAGAATTAATTTTATTTAAATCAATAGCATAATTTATTGCTTGTCTAACCTCTTTATTCTGTAATATAGAATCTTCGCAGTTCATACTAATAAAATCCAATTGTCTGCCTTTGTAACTATTAAATACAAATCCAATTGTTCCAACATAATCTTCTACATTTGTCTTTGATGTAGATACTAGATCTATATTTCCAATTTTCATATCATTGTATGCATCTCCAATTGTATCATAAAAACTAATAATTACAGTATCAATAATTCTATCCGTATTTTGTGCATCATACCAATTGTCGTTTTGCTTTAACTCTATTGACTCCTCTGTTGCTGCAGTTACCTTATACATTCCTGTTGCATATGGTGCTATCCTAGATTCATAAAAATCTTCGTCTTCAAATTGTTTTTTGGATATTATTGGAAAAATAAGGTTGTACTCAAAAAAAGGTTCTTCTTTTTTTAAGTTTATTCTGACAGTATTTCCATCAATTATTTCTACTGATTTAATATTACTAACATTATCTGAATAAGCTGATTTTCCTTCTTGCAGTTTCCCAATTGTAAACTCAACATCTTCTCCTGTTACACTACTGCCATCTTCCCATTTCAAATTATCTTTTAATTTTACTAAATATGTTTTTGAGTCAGACTTTGACCATTCTTGCGCAAGTTTTAACTCGATTTTATAGTCACTTGTTATACCTAATAATGCTTCATATAGTATTGTAGACAAACTAATTATATCTTTGTTGTCTGTAATAAGAGGATTAATATTATCAAATTCTGGAATTCCAATTCTTAATGTAGATTCGACATCTTGTGTGCTTTGCCCGTTGTCTGTTTCGTTCTGTGCAATTTCTTCTGTATCTTTAGAACTAATTTTGTATATTGCAAACCCTATAATAAAAATTGCAAATGCAATAAATAAATACTTTATTATATTTGACTTCATAATGCCTCCTTTGCAATATAAATATATAACATAAATCAGTTTTTTTCAACTGTTTTATAAGAATTTAAACAAAAAGGAGCACAAATTATATGTGCCCCCTATATTCAATTTTAATTACTTTCTAGATTCTACAATAAGCTTTATACCTGTTCTATCTTCTCCTTCCACTTCGACTTCTGCAAATGCAGGTATACATACTAGATCAACTCCAGCTGGTGCAACAAATCCTCTTGCTATTGCCACAGCTTTTACAGCTTGATTAAGTGCTCCTGCTCCTATTGCTTGCATTTCTGCCTTGTTAGATTCCTTTACCAAACCAGCAATAGCTCCTGCCACTGAATTTGGATTTGATTTTGATGAGATTTTTAAAATTTCCATTTTTGCCTCCTATATTTTTTTATTTGTTTTAATCAACGATTATAGTTATATTACAATTTCTGGAAATTGTCTAGGCATTTCTGGAAAAAAAAGGAAATTTCGTGTGCCTCAATTCGAGCTTTTTCGACAATTATTTATAGCTTATTGCATATATTTTCTCAGTTTTACAATTATCGTCATTAATTTCAAATACACAACCATTAAGCATAGCATTTCCTTCTGCCAATTTATATCTTTCTGGAAGTGATGTGACAAATCTTTTTATTGATGCTTTTACATCCATACCAATAACAGAATTTATAGCTCCAGTCATACCTAAATCAGTTATATAGCCTGCTCCTTGCTCTGTTATCTCTGCATCAGCAGTTTGTACGTGAGTATGTGTTCCAAATAAAACAGTAATTTTTCCATCTAAGAAATGTTTCATTGCTATTTTTTCTGCAGTTGCTTCTGCGTGAAAATCAACAACAATTATATCCGCTTCTTTTTGTAATTTTGCTACTAAGTCTTTTGCAAGTAAAAATGGATTTTCTGATAAAATGTTCATATCGGTTCTTCCTATTAAATTAATTACTGCTATTTTTTTGTCTTTGCACTGATAAATGTTATATCCTTTTCCTGGAACACCTTTTGAATAATTTGCCGGTCTAAGCAGTTTTGGGTTATCTATAAATGAAAATATATCTTTTTTACCCCAAGTATGATTTCCCATTGTAAAAACATCTATCTTCATTTTTTGCAATGTATCAAAATCTTTTTGAGTAAGTCCCATTCCTCCAGATGTATTTTCCGCATTTACTATTGTAAAGTCTATATTTTCTTTTTCTATTATTTTAGGTAAAAGCTCGCTTAACTTTTTTAGTCCTAAGTCTCCAACAATGTCTCCTATTGCAAGTATTTTCATATTTTGTTTCATTCCTCTCTATTAAAGTATATATAGTCTGTAAGATAGTAGCTATTACATCAATCTATCTTTTAGAGTATTAGTACAATTTTTTTCAAATTTAATACTTGCTTATTATAACATAGAGTATTGTATTGTGCAAATTTATTTTTTGCATTATAGAAAATGCTGTTTTCTAGAATGACAAAAAAATCTCAGCTAGTCCTCACTAGCCAAGATTTCTTCCGCTTCTTCCTCAGTTAAATATCCATTCCTTACCATTTTATCGGCAACTTGTCTTTGTCTTTGCTTTGCTAAATCTGGATTCTTTGTTGGTGCATATACACTTGGTGCATTTGGAATTCCAGCAAGCATTATGCACTCATAGTCCGTCATATCTTCTGGTTCTTTTCCAAAATATCCTCTTGATGCTTCTTTAACAGTGTAATATCCATCTCCAAAATAACTTGTATTTAGATATAACTCCAATATTTCGTCCTTTTCATAAGCTTTTTCTATTTCAAAAGCCATAAATACTTCTGCAATTTTTCTTGTTATTTTCTTTTCTTGGGTAAAATAAATATTTTTAGCCAATTGCTGTGTTATTGTGCTTCCACCTTCTACAAAAGACATTGCCTTTATGTCATTAATAGTTGCTCTTCCAATCGCAATAATGTCAATTCCTGGATGGTCGTAAAATCTTCTATCTTCAACGCTTATCACAGCTTGAATATACATTTGTGGTAATTCTTCTATATACGTATAATTTTCTTTTGATTTAATTTCTGCCATTTTTTCGTCTAATGGTACTGCTTCTATTGCCTCTTTATACATACTGTAACCTGCTCCTATAAATACTAAGCTAATGCTTAGCCCTATAAGAAATAAAATAAACAATATCTTTAATATCTTTTTGAACATAGATTACCACCTCCATTTGAACATATTTTATTAATTTTAGTTAGTATGATTTTTTCTATAATTATATATTACTACAACTATTGTACTTTTTCCAGCGTTTAACCTTTCAAAAACCTTACAAATTTGTAACATTGCTTCGATTTTTATAACAGGCTTTGAACTGTATTGTAACATTATTTCAAGTACCTAATATAAAAAGATGTACCTTTGTTTATTTCTGACTCCACAGTAATATAGCCATTATCTTTTTCTACAATTGTTTTAGCAAGTGCTAGTCCAATTCCAACACTATCCTTGGAAGAATTTTTTCCTTTATAAAACCTCTCAAATATATGTTTTAAATCCTGCTTGTCTATTCCAATACCTTCGTCTTTTATTATTATTTCTGAATACATATTGTTTTCACTAAAATATATATTTATTTTATCATTTGTTTTTGAATGTTCTACACTATTTTTCAATATATTTGTAACCGCTTCAATCTGCCATTTTAAATCACATTTTACTTCAGGCTCTTGTTGTGCATCTTTTGTTTCTCCCCTTTCCTTTGACACAACTATATCAATGTTTTTTAAATCGCAAATTGGCAATACATTTTTTATTGATTCTTCTATAATGTCTTCCAATTTTTCGGTTCTAGAATTGAACACTATTGTGTCAGCATCAAATTTAGAAAGCTTTAGTAGTGTTTGAACAAAAAAATTAATATTTGATATTTCTCTATTAATGTCTTTTATAAACTCATTTCTTGTGTTTACTTCCATATCCGGATTGTCCAATATATTGTCTAGCATTATTGTAATAGAGGTAAGTGGTGTTTTTAGTTGGTGAGATATATCCTCCAATGATTTTTTTAAACCAAGTTTATCATTTTTAGAATTTTCTGCTTGTTCCTTTAGCATTACTGTTATTTTATACAACTCATTTTTAAGTATTGACAACTCATCCTCGTCATTATCTTTAATATCCAGAGTATAATTTTTGTTGTTTATCTCTTCAATATATTTAGTTATCTCTTTTATCTTCTTATTTTGGCTTTTTTGATAACTCATAAAAATTATTGCAACCACTATAATTAGTATAATTCCAACACCAATATTAATAACCATAAAAAATGCATAATCTTCATTGTTTTTATATATTACTGAATCTTTTTCTATATCAATTCCATATTGGCTAAGTAAACCATTGTTGGTAATTTCTTCGCTGTTAAGGATTTTTATTATATCATTCATATTTACATTAGGATATTGAGTTTGTATATTTTCCACAATATTGCTAATTATTATATTAACGTTTTTGGTATACTTATTATATTGGATCCAATTTATAATAGAAAATATTACTATGAAAACTATTAGGATAATAATGCAAAGAATTAAGTATTTTTTTAAGTTTAATTTATTCCTCATCAATTCTGTATCCCACTCCTTTTACTGTTGTAATAATAGGTGTGCCTAGTTTTTGCCTAATTCTTTTCATATATACCGTAACAGTATTATCATATACATCATTTCCTGTCCAGTCCCATATTTTTTCAATAATATATTCCCTAGAAATTGCTTTGTTTAGATTAGTAAATAATAACATTAATATCTTAAGTTCTAATGAAGAAAATATTAATTCTTTATTATTTTTGTAAACACACATTTTATCCAAATCACAAGTTATATCTTTTATTTTAACTATATTCTTCTTTTTATTCCTTAGCATTATTTTATTAATTCTTGCCAATAGCTCCCTTGTAGAAAAGGGTTTTGTTACATAATCCTCTGCACCTAGTTCTAGTCCTTTTACTATATCATTTTCGTCGTCTTTGGCAGTTAAAAATATTGTGCTTATATTGTACTTTTTATGTATAATTTTATATAAATCAAAGCCATTTCCATCTGGAAGAGTTACATCTAATATGATTAAATCTATTTTTTCTTTTTCTAATAGTTGTAATGCTTGTGCAACATTTTCAGCACTTATTACTATATATTTGTTTTGCTCCAAATTGTATTTTAGAGCTTTCGTTATAGATTTATTATCTTCTACAAGTAAAATCTGCATTCTTAACCTCTCTTACACTAAAATCGATAGAAACTATTTTTCTATCGATTTGTTTTTTTGATTTCTATCTTAGATCTCTTTTTAATCTTTTTAGCGCTTTATTAATATCTAATCTAGTATGTAATATTGCTAGAACAACAGTATCATTACCTTTTATATGATAAATAACTCTATGTTTCTTATAAATAATCTGTCTTGCCTCATAATCTGATATAATATAATCCATTTTTTACCTATTTCCGGCATAGTCTCTAAAATATCTACATAGTCAACTAATTTTAGCATATATGCTTTTGCAGTCTCCTCTGTATTGTTTCTTGCCTCATCAATAAAATCAGTAATATTCTTTATTGCATTATCTGTCCAAATTACCACTTATTAATAATCTCCTTTACTTCTTTACTTGTTTTTGTATTTCCTTCTTCCATATCCTTTAATCCATTTTGAATTTCTAGCTGCATATATAGCATATATAATATTTCTTCATAACTAGTTGTATCGTCTATATTTTGTACTGTATTCAATATTAATTGTTTATCACTCATATAAACTCTCCTCCAATCTCTTTACTTATTGTACCATAAAATTTATCTTTTTACTACTATTTTTAATTTATTTTTTAGCTTTCTCGTACAATCTTACCGTCTTCGATTTCTATAATCCTATCGGCAATTTTAGCAATTTCAATATTATGTGTAATCATAATAATTGTTTGCTTATATTCTTTATTGGATTTTTTTAATAAATTCACTATCTCGTCACTTGACTTTGAATCAAGATTTCCAGTTGGCTCGTCAGCTAAAATAATGCTTGGATTTGTAATCATTGCTCTACCAATTGATGTTCTTTGTTGTTGTCCTCCAGATAATTCATTTGGTAAGTGTGTTCTTCTATTTTCTAAACCTAATGATTGCAAAAGAGTATTTAAACGTTGTTTTTCAACTTTTTGATTATCTAAATCACAGGGAAGAGTTATATTTTCTTCTACATTTAAGATTGGTATTAAGTTATAAAATTGATAAATCAAACCAATCTGACGTCTTCTAAAGATAGCTAAACTATCGTCATCCATTTGGTATATATCTTTTCCATCAATAAATACCTTCCCACTTGTTGGTCTATCCACACCACCTATTAAATGCAATAAAGTAGATTTACCACTTCCGCTAGCTCCAACTATTGCAACAAACTCTCCTTTTTGGACTGAAAATGACACATTATTAATAGCAACAACCTTTGACTCACCTTTTCCATAAGTTTTGGTTAGGTTTTCAACTCTCAAAATTTCCATTTTTTCTCCTCCTCTTTCTATACTTGAAAAATAATTGTGCTTTTGGCTAGGCAAACAAGCGAGAAAACCGGAGGTGTACTTTGTGTACATCGAGGATTTTCGAAGCGATGTTTAACAACGCCAAAACGCAACTATTTTTCAAGTTCTATATGTTTTCCTTCCTAATCGTCTCCACAACATTCTGTTTATTAATTTTACTTATTGCAAATCTCATTATTATAAACACTATCACAAACACAAATATTATAGATATCAAAATTGCAGAAATTGGTACCATAAAGCCATAATCTAAGCTTTGTGAAAATGCTATGTAGATTGCATAAGATGCTATTAGTCCTAATATTATTCCATATAGTAATGCTTTAAAAGAATAAAATATTGTTTCCATATTTATCATTCTATTAAATTCTTTTTTTGTCATTCCTATGCTTTTTAACATTGCAAATTCTTTTTGTCTTAGCTCGATATTCGATGTTAAAGTATTGAAAATATTAGTTACCCCTACTAGAGTAATTACAGCTATAAATCCATAAGCAAATATAGAAATAACTAAATTCATTGCATCATAGAATTTTACTTCATTTGCAATATTAAAAATATATACATCATCATATTTTTGAATTTGCTGTTCTAATTCGTCTGGTGTATCTGAGTCTATTGCCAATATATATGGTCTAAAATGAATTTCATCTTTATATTCGTCTGTATTTAGTATTATAATTCCTCTACTACTTATGTTTTCAAATCCGTTTGGTACAATATCTGTTACGCCTCCAATTTTGATATTAAATACTTTATTTTGTATTGTTCCTGTGATAATATCATTTTTTGAATATGTAAATAGCCTATCAACAGTTGTTTTTCCATCCGCATATAAACTGCAATAATCATATAAGATTGCTTGATTTTTTATGTTTTCATAATTTAAGCCTACTTTATTGCAATAAGTTTCAAAATCCTTACTATTTAGACCAATTACCTCTATTGAAATTTGACCTAATTGTGTATTGTATTCATTTAAAACTTTGTTTCCAAAATTAGAAATTTTTGAAGTGTCTTCTACTACCATTGTAGGGCTTGAATTTTCATCTGTTGTTCTTATGTCATATACAAGTGTATAATTAGATAATTTTTCATTTTGTATTACTTTTAGCAATTCATTTCCAGTTGTTGAAGCACAAGTTATACTAAAGTTATAATCATAGTTTTTATAGTATCCGCTCATTGCCTCAAAAGCATAAGAAATTAATGCCGAAGAAGCAATAAACACAAATACACTTACTGCAATAGAGATAACCGTGGTTCTGTATTTTTTTTTGCTACGCTTTAAATTTTTGTATGCAATTACCCCACCAACACCAAATAATTTTTTTATAAATTTTGGAGCCTTTATTTTTTTACTATTTATTTTTATTTCTTGACTACTTCTTATTGCTTCTAGTGGTGTTATTTTTTTAGCTTTTCGTGCAGCAGAAAGGCAAGAAAAATATACCGTAACTAAACCTAATATTGCAGATAATAAAATTGGTATAATTGACATACTAAACACTATTTTTGCATTTAAAATGTCTCCTAAAATTTCTCGCACTATTATTACAAGAATAAATACAGCTGCCACGCCTGCTAATATTCCTAATGGAATTCCTATTAAGCTTAAAATCATTCCTTCTTGTATAACACTTTTTCGTATCTGCCTTTTAGTTGCTCCTACACTTGAAAGCATTCCATACATTTTTATTTTTTCTATAAGAGAAATTGCAAATGCATTTTTTATGCAGTAAATACTTGTTAGTATAATAATGATAATTGCAACTATTACAATTGCGGTTATCATTGTCATAGTAGAATCGCTTACTTCAAATGCTTCCCATCTTAAAAGTTCATAATTAATGCTATATATATAATCCGTATTTGCAAATTCTCCAGAATCCATATCAAGACCAATCATTTCCATAAATGCACTTTCGCAATCAGATGGATTTTTAAGTGCAATATACATATTTGTATTTCCCATATTAAGTCCATTTGTAACACAAGTATATCCAGCGTCATACATATATGAAATTGCTTTTATTGGTGTGTCTTCTTTTGACATTATACCTACTATTGTAAATTCTTGTGTTAGATTAACTTTTATTTCTTCCCCAGCGTCTTTTTTTGTTCCATCTGGATTGTACATAGCTTCATAAGGCTCATATTCAAATCCAGATTTTATGTAATCTTCTCCTGCATATCTATCTCCAATATTTAAAGTGATTTTATCTCCTATTTTATAATCTACCTTTGCATCATTTATAACATCTTCACTAATTGCTATTTCGTTGTTGTTTTGTGGATACCTTCCTTCTATCAATTTTAATGACATATTATTAAATGTAGTTTCGTTTAACGAATATAAATGTATATACGGTTTATTACTATTTTGACTATCTGGCAAAATAGAATATCCTACATCATTTATCACATTTACATCTTTAACATCTCTATTGTTTTGGAATTTTTCTATATCCGTCTCAGTCACTTTAGATAGTTTTAAATGATAATACCCAGTATCTGCAATAGTAGTCTCTATAAGTGTTTTGTGTAAGCTTGTTGCCATTCCAGCAACTGCACAAATTAGCGCAGTAGAAAGCATTATTCCAATAATAGTACCTATTGTTCTTTTTTTGTTTAACTTTAAATTTCGTAAAGTTAATTTTGTAAAAACATTCATATCGCTCTCACTCCTTGTATAATAAATTTAACCTTTTATTATGAACCCACCTATAAGTTATTAATTGATTAAAGCAATTTTACTAGCATTATTATACAAATTCTAAAGTGACAAGTAAGTGACTTTTATAATAATGTTGCATAATTTTTTATGATAGTGTTGGTACAAAAAAATGACCCCAATTTGGAGTCATTTTTTGTGCGTGCTATTCGTCTGTTGCAATGTCTAAATAGATATCTCTGTCTCTTATACTAGGAAATTTGATTGCAAAACTAATCAAGACACAAGTTCCACCAATTTCTGTAAACTCTTCTATGTCTTCCTCTACTTCTAGCACCTCCTCATTAATGAATGGCACTCCATTAAACTGAGATGCTATTATAAAATGCTCAATTGCAATCCGTATTAATTCTCCCATTGACCGTTCTAGAGATATTGCTTCTGTACATCCGCCTTCGATGTGTACAACTTTTTCTTCATCAGCATAGTAAAAGTTCCACACAGTCCGATTTTCAGACATTTAGCATACCTTCTTTCAAAAAAGATGTACATATTATAACACATTTTTTGTCATTATGCAAACTTCGTTCTAATCTAATCGGTCTTGCTTAAGTTATACTAATTCAATGATCCTATATTTGTTTTTTTAATACTTGGGCTAAATATTTAGTTTAATATACCTCTTTAATATTGTTATAATCAGTCAAAAACATAAGTTGTGTTACAGTATTTAGCTTTATATTCATAACCAAGTGGTCAAATTCTCTTTTTGCTATTACTGCATACTTTTCTACTGGATTATATTTGCCATACAGTTGTAACTCTATTCCCTGCTCTATTTCTTCCATTCTTTCCAAGTGTTCTATCCATTCTTCGTCTATTGTTTTTAAAAGTTTTTGCTTTTGAATATTTTCATACTTTTCTTTTCCTATTAGTTCTTTTTTATCAAGATATCTATTATATATCTTTTTCTTTAGCTTTTCTAAATTTTCCTTCTGAACTTTTAAATTTTCAACCTCTTCAAGTCTATTTATTATTGCATTTGATTTTTCTGAATTGTCATTCAAAATATACTCACAAAAATAAGATATAAAATTTTCTATAACTTCGTCTATATTCCCATTTAGTACTTTATCTCTATCCATATATATTAAATTTCTTTGGCTTCCCAATATATCGTCATAATATACAAGACGTTTTCGTATGCTGTACCCTCTATTCTCAGCTTTTTGTTGCGCCTTTTTTATTTGTTTATTCACAAATATATTTTTTATTTCAAAGTATTTTACACTTTTATTGTTATGATTATTACTTGAATTATTCAATTTATTTATCTTTATATTTTTCTTTTTGCTGTACTTTCTTTTATATTTATCTATCTTATCCCTATTTCCATAAATTTTTATAAGTTCGTCTTCTAAGCTAACATAAAAAACACTTTCTCCTACTTCTCCTTGTCTGCCACTTCTTCCTCTTAATTGTTCGTCCACTCTTCTTGAGTCATTTTTTTCTGTTCCAATTACTTTTAGTCCCCCTGCATTTGCAACCTTTTTATGGTCTTTAAAATTGCCTGATGCACCACCTAATAATATATTTGTTCCTCTGCCTGCCATATTGGTTGCAATTGTTATTTTTCCTGCTCTTCCAGCCTCTTTTACAATTTCTGCTTCTTCTTTGTATTTTTTTGCATTTAGTACATTATGCTTTAAATTATTTTGACTTAATTTCTGACTTAATCTTTCTGATTTTTCAATCGATGTAGTTCCTATTAAAACAGGTTGCTTTTTCTTTTGACTTTCTTTTACTTCTTCAATAATTGCTTCATATTTTGCCTCTTCTGTTGCAAAAACTCTGTCTTTTTTATCTTTTCTTATTGTTTTTTTATTTGTCTTTATAGAAATAACATCAGTGCAATAAATTTTTTCAAATTCCTCCCTTGATGCTTTAGCAGTTCCTGTCATCCCAGATAATTTATTATATAGCTTAAAGTAATTTTGTGTTGAAATAGTTGCCACCAATCCAGAAACCTCACTAATCTTTAAATTTTCCTTTGCTTCAATTGCTTGTTGCAATCCTTTTGTAAACTTTTTTCCATACATTATTCTTCCAGTAAATTTATCTATCAAATATACAGAGTCATTCTGTACTATATAGTCTACATCTTTTTTTAATATTTCATTTGCTCTTAGTGCTTGTCTTACATCGTTTATTATGCTAGCATTTTCTTCTGCATAAAAATTTGATACTGCATATTCTTTTCCGCCTTTTGTATCCCTTTTTGCGTTAGTTCTGCTGTTTTATTGGTCAAATCCACCACATAATCATATTTTTCATTTTCTATTAATTGCTTCTTATTTTTTGGCTCCTCTTTTGTAATAGTTATTCCAGTTAATGCATTTACAAACCTATTTGCTTTTAAATATGGTTCTTTCGAAAAATTCTTTTCTTTTCGTGAAATTATCATTGGTGTTTCTGTTTCATCCAATAGAATACTATCCGCCTCGTCTATAATTGCATAATTAAGTTCCCTTTGTACCACATCTTCTGGATATGGCGCAATATGGTCTCGCAAGTAATCAAAACCAAACTCTGTATTAGTTCCATAAGTTATGTCTTTTTGATATGCATTCTTTCTATCAGATGTTTTCATATTCTGACAAATCAGTCCAACAGAAAGTCCCAAAAACTCAAATATCTTGCCTATTTCTTCATAATCTCTTTTAGCTAGATATTCATTTGTAGTTACTATATGAACTCCCTTTCCATCTAACGCGTTCAAATACGCTGGAAGACTAGCAATTATACTCTTTCCTTCTCCTGCTTTAATTTCTGCAATTCCTCCTTCGTTTAATACATAGCCTGCCATTATTTGCACATCATATAGTCTTTTGCCTGTAACTCTTCGTGCTGCTTCTCTTACTACTGCGTATGCTTCTGGTAGAATTTCTAATAGTTTTTTTCTATTACTAAAATTTGTTTTTGCTATTTCGTTATTTGTATCCTTATGCTTCTCAAAAATACTGCCATTCCTTCTTATATTTAATTTTGACTCAGTAATGGGATTATTAGAATTATTGACCTTATAGCCTTTAGCATTATTATTAAGTCTCTTCTTAAATTCATATGTTTTGTTTTTTAATTGTTCGTCTGTGCACTTTTTTATTTTGTTTTCTAAATTGTTTATTTCTTTTAATACTGCATTTGCTCTCAATGTATAATTGCCATCTCCTTCTGGTTTGGTTATGAATATTTTATTCTTGTATATTCTTATATTTAGGTGTCTTTTTAATCCAAATGTTTTTTATCTATGCTTTCTATGACCATAATACTTGTAACTTGATTCATATGTTTTATTTATATCATAGATATAAATAAATTTCAATAAAATTTGGCTATTATATTCTGTTCTTTAAATATAAAAGTAAATTCCACATTTACCTGAATTTACTTTTATATTTAACCTTATATTTCTGTTATCATATAATGGTCTTTTAATTTTATATCTAGGCAATATGCATATTGTAAATTTTGTTGTTTTTCAATTTTCTACTTTTCCATTTGAACCAATCTCTCTACATACTCTGTTAATGTCTTGGTATGCTTTACATCATTTCCATTGTTTACTTCTTTTGGTTGCTCTGCTAACCTTAGTCCATAGAATAATTTATCTGGTATACTTGCATATTCTTCTCTTCTTGACAATTTTCTGTTATCTTTTACAAACTTCATATTTTCTATTTTATACAAGTTATTTAGTCTTAGCGACGTTAATATTCCATTTGCAAATAGATTCATATGATAATCTGTTATTATGTTGTAATAATTTACTGGCTCCTCCACAACTTTTCTTTCTACTAATTTTGTTGTACTTCCATCTTTCAAGAATGTTGTTGTTCCTATTGGTGTATCTTCTTCATTCATTGTGTATGTAAATTTTTGCGCTTCCATATTATATATTCTGTGGTCTATTACTGTTTTTAATTCTGTTCCATTATCAAATTTTATTAGGTTATACTCTTGTGCTACTTGTTTTTTCTTTATCCACAATGGTTTTGCTTCTGCAAAACATCCATTATCAAAATCCCAAACTAGTAATTTATCTTCATATGTGATGTCTTCTATGTTTTTAGTTGTATGGTCTGCTAAGGTTATTTTTGTGCCTTCTGCTAGGCAAGCACAATAATATTGTAATCTAAATTCGTCTTCGTCAGTAGAACCATCTTCAAAAGTAAATTCTAATTTGTAAAGAGCTCCCAACACATTGCTACTTTTTAATACTGATGGTATAATTATTTTCCCATCAGATGTAAGTTCTATTCTGTCTCTAAATTCTTCTCTTTCATACTCTCCTGCATAATTCATTACAGTAACTATTCTTGCAGATACTATTTCAGAAGTTCCTTCATACTCATATAATATCTCTCCATCATATAACACATCGTCATAGGGAGCTGTCAAATCTTCTCTACTTATTGTCTCTCCTTCCAGCTTATTCGTAATCCAACTTCCCCATCTACCATACAGTGATATATCTCCTGTTATTTCGTCTCCTTCGTGAGCTTCATTTGTATAGTCTGCATCATAATACCATCCTGCAAAATTTCCTACTACTCCTTCCGGTGTTCCTTCTGGGAACACTACTACATCTGATTCTCCTGTTTGCCAAAAGGTTCCATTTGCCATATATGTTATTGTATATAGCGTTATTGCTGTCATTGCTAAAATTCCTAACTGCTCTAGCCAAGTTTTCTCTTGCTCTGTTACTTCTTCTGGTCTATATCTTAATTCATTTTTTTGTATTACATATTTATTGGCATCTCCTTCTTCTATTCCATTTATTATGTTTTTTATTTCTTCTGCGTCATACACATTTACTGTTTTGTCTATTCCTTCTCTCATTTGTGTTGCTAATGCATACATTTCTGCTGTTTCTTCGTACGTTTTTACTTTTGCTGCAAATGATGCAAACTGTGCACTATTTATTAATCCATCATCCCCTAATGCTGTATTTATTACTATTGTTGATAATATTATTATGATTACTATGGTAATTACTAATGCTACTAGTGTTATTCCTGTTTTGCTTCGCACCACTTCTTTTATTGCTCTATTCTCTGTATTATCATTTTGGTTATTTGTATATGCTTTCTTTTTCTGTTTTTTTCTTCCTATCATTTCTTTCATCCTTTCTTTTTGATTTTTAACATTTAAAAATATAAATTAAATCTACCAACAATCACGCATATCTGTCTTTGCTTTCTAACATTATTGTCCTTTTTAACAGACTCAAAAAGGACAGACTATTTTGAAAAAGTCCATACAGTTTTCTGTATTTTCCTTTTCCAAATAGTCCATCCTTTTTTGCACTACAATATAAAACGCATTTTTTTAATGCATTACTCTCTCTCTCTCTCTCTCTCTCTTACAACCCCAACGGTTTTATCCGTTTTTTTGATTATTTTTATCATTATTTTTCCTCCTTCGTTTTTTGCATCACAATACTAGTAATTTCAATATAGTTTTAGTATTAACTTGTTATTTATTATATAGTCTTAATCAAATTTTTCCTCTTTTTTAACTTGATTGTTATTATATACTATGAATTCTTATTTTTCAACATTTATTCTAAAAAATTTTGAAAATGTAAAGTATCTTTTCTATATGTTCAATGTAATAGACTTTATATCTATTTTTAATACTATGTATCTCTACCTGTTATTCAACAAAAAATGACCCCAATTGGAGTCATTTTTTGTTGGTAGTTAGATTTTAACTTTTCAATCTCAGATAAGTCTGAAATCTTTTTCTTTCCACCACTGATGGAAATCTGATTGCGAAGTAGATGTTCGAGAAATGGCTACCTTCTCTAATCTCATCCAAATTGCATTCTTCCATTTCTTGGAGGTAATTTCTGTCACAGAATTGCACCCCTTTGAATTTTTTAGCTTCGACAAAATACTCCATTGCCAAAGCCATAAGCTCGCCATTTGCACTTTCTTCTAATGGTTCATTATGCGAACCAAAAAAGTACATAGTCCGAACTCCGTCGTCTATTATTGTCCAAATAGACTTCTGTTTTTCCATCATACTCATCCTTTCAATATGAAGTATGTACTAATTATACCATTTTTTCGTTTTTGTTTCAACAGTTTGATTTTTACTTTTGTATTTAATTTATGATAAAATCACCTTAAAAGTTTGTAAAGGAATATTTCACTCTGAATGTATAAAAATAGAAAATATAGGCAAAATAGGAAGGTGGAATATTTAATGCTAAAACAAAAAGATTTAAAAAGAGTTACTTTAATCGAAGCATGTATAAAAGGACAATGTACTGTAAAACAAGTTGCAACTGCTTTAGGGCTTTCTGAACGTCGTGTAAAACAAATTAAGAAGGAGGTAAAAGAAAACGGCGTAAAATCCATTCAGCATGGAAATCGTGGTAGAAAACCTAAAAATACAATACCTGATGAAACAAGGAAGAAAATATTAGAACTCAGAAACTCTTATCAATATGAAATGTCTAATTTCAAACACTTTCAAGAACTTTTAAAAGAACGTGAAAATATTGATATTTCATACTCTGCTCTTTACAATATTTTAAGGAGAGCTGGTATCAAGAGCCCAAAAAAACATAGGAAATCCAAGCTACATCACAGAAGAAAAAGGAAAGAATGTGAAGGTATGATGCTCCAAGCAGATGGTACTCCTTTTGATTGGTTTAATACTGGTGAAAAATATTCTTTGCATGGTCTTGTGGATGATGCTACTGGAAAAATTACTGGATTGTATATGTGTAAAAATGAATGTCTATTAGGATATTTAGAAGTTTTAAGACAAACTTTAGAAAACTATGGTATACCAATTTCTTTATATCCAGACAAGTATAGTGTGTTTTTTCCACCAAAAAAAGTTGACGACCATATAACTATTGAAGAGCAGCTAAATGGTCGTGAAAAAGGTATAACACAATTTGGTAGAATCGTAGAAGAATTAGGAATTGAAATGTTTGCTGCATCATCTCCTCAAGCAAAAGGAAGAATAGAGCGTTTATGGGAAACACTTCAAAGCAGATTAGTTACTGAATTTAGAATTAACAATATAAAAACAATAGAACAGGCAAATATGTTTCTAATTGGATATATCGATAAATATAATGCTCAATTTGCTGTAACCCCTACAAATTCTAAAAGTGTATTTTTAAAATTACCTAAGCGATATGATTTAGATGAGCTTCTATGTGTCAAATTTGAGAGAATAATAGATAATGCTGGTGTGTTCTCTATTAATAATAGTAAATTTCAAATATTAGATAAATCATTGCCTCCTAAAACCAAAGTACAAATTTATTTAAGTCATAAAATAGGTATGCGTGTGAAATCTAATAATAAAATTTATGATGTAGAGCCTTTAGAATTAATTTCTAAAGACAAAATAGATAAAAATTCACTAGATTATCATCAATGGTTATCAAATGTAGTTATTGATTTAATTAATGAAATTTATCTAAAAGATGCTAAAGCATCATAATTAAATCTATCGCCTAATTATATTATTTACAAAAATCTAAATTTTAAACAAAAATTAAATCTTGAGCCTGCCCCGCGGCGAGCGGTTCAGACACAAGATTATACATAGAGTGAAATATTTGCTAATAAAATCAAGCTGTTTTTTAGTGAAATATTCAAAAATTATTGACACAGTTTGATTTTTACTTTGCCAATTCGTCAACAAGTTTTTCCATTTCTACTATATTTTCGTCCTTTAAAGTAGATTTTATTGTAATAACTGGTTCAATTAATTCTATGTTTTTCATTGGCTCTATAATATTTTTTATTGTTCTTGCTGCTGATGGTGCCCAAGAACCGTTTTCCATTATTGCTATTTTTCTATTCTGGAAGTTCCTTTCAACTAAGTGACCTAAAAAATTTCTCATTGGAGGATACACTCCCGCGTTATAACTTGAAGCTACTAATACCATTTTTGAATATTTAAATGCATTTGCAATTGCATATGACCAATCTGTAATAGTTAAATCGTCTAATACTACATTTATACCTTTTTCTTTAAGCATTTCTTCTAAATTTTTAGCTGCTCTTAAGCTGTTTCCATAAATGGATGCACACGCTATATATACGCCTTCCTCTTCTGGTTTATATGCACTCCAAGTAGTATATTTATCAAGATAATATTGTAAATTATCTTTTAATACTGGTCCGTGTAATGGGCAAATAGTTTTTATGTCCAATGTAGATGCTTTATTAAGCAATGCTTGTACTTGCATTCCAAACTTTCCAACAATACCTACATAGTATCTTCTTGCTTCTGTTATCCAGTCGTCTTCTACATCTAAAGAACCGAATTTTCCAAAAGCATCAGCTGAAAATAGAATTTTTTCAGTTTGTTCATATGTAACCATAACTTCTGGCCAATGTACCATTGGTGCCATAAAAAATTGTAATTTATGTTTTCCTATGTCTAATACTTCTCCATCTGTTACAACAATTTTTCTTTCTTCTAATTTATCTATGTCAAAAAAGTTCTTTAAAATATTAAATGTAAACTGGTTTCCCACAATTTTCATATCTGGATATTTACTAGCAACCACATCAATGTTATATGCGTGGTCTGGCTCCATATGAGATACAACTAAATAATCTAAAGTTTCTCCATTTAGCGCTTTTACTAAGTTATCTAGCCATCTTTCTGAAACCTTTTCGTCTATCGTATCCATAAGTACATTTTTGTCGTCCTTTATTAGATATGAATTATAACTCATACCGTTATTTAAAATATATTGTCCTTCAAATAATTCTAAGTCATTATCACTAGCTCCTAAATTAATTATGCTTTCTGTAACCTTACAATCTTCCATTAATATAACCTCCTTTTAATCTTATGTTTAGAAAAATATCTCTAGCTTAATATGCTTAAAGTTTCTTGCTTTAAATTAACTTTAAGACCAAACACTTACGTAGATTTATAATTCTATAACTTTCTCCCAAGGCAAGTTCTTTTTGCCAAAATGCCCATAATTTGTTGTTTTTGTATAAATTGGCTCTCTTAGTCCTAAATAATCTATTATTCCATTTGGTGTTAAGTCAAACTTGTTTTTTATAAGTTCTACTAATTCCTCTTCTGGTTTACTTCCAGTACCAAATGTATTTATGTATATAGAAAGAGGTTCTTTCATACCAATTGCATAAGAAACTTGTATCTCGCATTTTTTCGCATAGCCATTTGCGACAATATTTTTTGCAATGTGACGAAGCATATATGCAGCCGCTCTGTCAACCTTGCTTGCATCTTTTCCAGAGAAAGCTCCTCCACCATTTCTAGCATATCCACCATAAGTGTCTACAATAATTTTTCTGCCAGTAAGTCCTGTATCTCCTAGAGGTCCTCCTATGACAAATCTTCCTGTTGGATTAATATATATTTTTGTATTGTTATCCATCATATTGCTAGGTACTGTTTCTTTTATAACATATTGTAAAATATCTTTTTTAATTGTTTCCATATCAACATCTGCCTTATGTTGTGCAGAAATTAATATGGTGTCAATCCTTTTGGGAATCTCATTTTCATATTCTATTGTAACTTGTACTTTTCCATCTGGTCTTAAATATGGAATAATTTTTTGCTTTCTTACTTCTGCCAATCTTTTTGCTAATTTATGAGATAAATCAATTGCATAAGGCATAAGGTTTTCTGTTTCGTCAGAAGCATATCCAAACATTATTCCTTGGTCTCCTGCTCCTCCTGTGTCAACACCCATTGCAATATCTTGGCTTTGTTTTGTAATGTTAATGTCTATCTTGCAAGTTCTATAATCCATATCAACTGTTTCATCGTCGTAGCCTATTTCTTTTATAGTCTCTCTTACAAGTTTATCAATGTCAAATTCTGCTTTAGTTGTAATTTGTCCTGCAATTGTAACTTTATTTGTTGACACAAATGTTTCAACAGCTACTCTTGAATTTTTGTCTTGCTTTAGACATTCGTCCAATATTGTATCTGAAATTAAATCAGCTAATTTATCTGGGTGTCCTTCTGTTACACTCTCTGATGTAAAATAATATTTTTTCATTTATATTACCTGTCCTTTCTTGTGTCACAATCAAAAAAAATTGTGTTATACTTTTTCTTGCTAAGTATAACACAATTAGGACAAATAATCTATACAGTTTTGTTAAATTTTGATATAAATTTAAGTACTATTTTTTTCAAAAGTTAAGAACTTGAACAAAAAGGAGTGTCCCAAACGTTCAAGTTCTTAATAAATTAATTTATTATATCTACATCTCCTAAAATAAATTCTACTGAAAAATACTTATAACCATTATCATACACTCTTTTTACTATTCTATAATTTCCATCGTCCAGTTCTCCATAAAGTTTTGACCAGTCTATTTTATCTTCTAGCATATTGTCTTCTCCTACTAGTAGCCCCAAATCTGTAAATGCATATTCGTCTGTAATTGGCTCAACTTCTGTCCAACCATCATATGTATTTTGCTCTATTCTGTACCATTGGTCATAACCATAATGATTTTCATTTGTGTCTGTTATAACAACAGTAGCTCCGGTTCTGGTTAGAGTCTCTGTTTTTACTTGCATTGAAACATTTTTTAATGCATATTTATCTAAAATTTCTTTTAACCACTTTGATTGCTCTTCTGTAAGGACTGCTTCTCCTCTTTCTCCAGCAGTTATGTGAACTCTTTCGTCATAAATTTCTATTCCATATCCTTCTCCATTATCTAATGTAATATAATATTCATTTATTCCATCGCAAGTTTCTTTTGTAAATTCTACATTATATATTAAGTTTTCTATTTTTTCTATTTCTTCAGATTCTGTTATCTCTGAATAGAAAAATTCTCCTGTATCGCATAACGCTCCTGGTTCTATTACTATTTTTCTATTATTTTCCGCTTCATTACTAGGTAATACTACATCTTCCTGTACTCTTGAAATATCTGAGATATTTGCTGCAAAATATGGAAGTTCTTTGCCTTTTTCTACTAAAAATATTGTAAATGCATCATCCACTATAAATTGTCTTGGCTCCTCATAGCTAGCTGATAGATTTTCTACGTACATTCCAGCTTCACTTTTTACTTTTCCACCTTTTTCATTTAAATCAAATTCAATAGTTTGCATTGCTTTTAATATTTTGTATTCTTCTCCGTTAGCAAATAAGAAAGGTTTATTTTCTACCTCTGTTATTTCTTCATTCAAATTAAAATTAATATATGGTATCTTTAATCCTTCTTGTATCATTAAATAGCTTGGTCCTGAATATCCTTCTGCTCTTTCGATTATGTTTTCATACATTTGTCCAAAAGCTTTTGCTTTATTTCCCTTTGCAATAATTATTTCGTCATTTTGTTTTGTAGTTAATTTAATAGCAAAACTATCTTCTGAATTATAGTATAAAACTTCTACCTGGTCTGCAAACTCGTCTCTAATTTCTTCTTCTACATCAGAGTTTATTCCAAAATATTTTACATTGCTATAATCTGCAAATTCTCCAGTTTCTAGTTTTATAAACTCTTTTGGAAACTCAAATTCTTTTTTTAACATTGAATATAATATATAATCATATTCAGTTGCATTTTCCCAGTCAAAATCATCTAAAATTTTGCTATCTTCGTCAAATTTTCTTTTAATTTCTTCTTTTATTTGTTCTTTATATTCTAAGCTTGGTATACCAAAAGTTTTATAATAGCTTTCTTCTGATAAATTATCTACTGTAAAAGTCCCCTTATTTAAATTATCTATAGTCTTTGTATTTCCTTCTAAAAAGACAATATCTTGTTTAGCTAATTCATTTTTCAAATCGTTCCATATTAAATTAAATGTGCCACACCAAGCCGAATTGTCTGTAATTTCGTCTTCTAACGATAGAACCAAATCTAATTTAGTATTTAGTTCTGGAGGCGAATATTTTCTTCCCCAAGTACTAAAAAATACCGGTTCATTATTTTGCATTCTATTTAAATCAACTAAATATACTATTCCTAGTACTAAAATTAAAATTACTAATACCACTCCAATTACTAATAATACCTTTTTCTTCATAAAACATCATTCCCTTCTTTATAAAAGTATTTAGACTAACTTTTATTTCAATACCATTTAAAACTAATAATATCTAAAAATAGTTTTCTATTATTTAGACATTATTAGTTTTGAGATTTGTTGGGATTTTATAAATTTTTTATATTTTCTTTACATTTCCAATTTCCCAAATATGATTTTGTTTGGTAGTATCCTTGCTCATATAAATAATCTATTTTACTAGAATCTAATAACGAAATCTCATCCGTACATATTTTTAAGACATAGTCAGCTCCATCTAATTCATAGTTTGATAATTCCCTTCCCATAAGCCCAATTGAACCGCTTATTGTATCTATAATATTTTTATCCTTTTTATATTTTTTCTGTTCTTCAAAAACAATGCATAGCACTTTATCAATTCCACTCTTTTTTGCTTCTTTCCAAGGTATATTCTCTCTTATTCCGCCATCTACTAGAATATCATTTTTAAAATTCACCGGGCAAAATACCCCGGGGAAGCTGCAACTTGCTCTAACTGCTCTTCCTATGTTTATATCATTAATATGTATAATACTATCAGAATACCTACTCTCTTTAGGGTTTGATTCAAAAAAATACACTTTTCCACTATTTAGCGAGACACTAACTATCAAAATATCGCGTTTTATATCTTTAATATTATAAATATTTTTAGCATTACATAGTTTATTAATTAAATTTTCTATTATTTCTCCTGTATTAAAACCTTCAATTCTAAACTTTCTTTCGCAAACTAATCTTTTCACAATATTAAAAATATTCTTAAAATCAATATATTTTATTTTTTTAGAATATTCATAAAATATATTTAAAATTTCATTGCAAGAATATCCTGCCCCATATAATGTTGTTACTATACTTCCAGAAGATGTTCCTGATAGATAATCAATAGGTATATTTTTCTCCTCCAACGCTTTCAAAGCTCCTATGTGTGCAGCCCCTTTTACTCCTCCTCCGGCTAAAGAAACTCCTAATTTCATTATTCATCACCATTATATTATATTCTGAATTTTATATTTGGTTTATATAAATAACAAAAATAGAGACTAAATGTAGCCTCCATTTTTTTGTTTTCAATCTTTAATTATAATTTATCATATTCTGCATCTTCTACTGGCTCACACCATTCATTTGATCTGTTTTCTCCTGGTACTTCCACTGCTAAATGAGAAAACCAAGAATCTTTTTTAGCTCCATGCCAATGTTTTACATTAGCAGGTATTGTAACTACATCTCCTGGCTTTAAGCTTTGTGCTGGTTTTCCTTCCTCTTGATACCAACCTTCGCCTTCGACACAAATTAAAATTTGTCCTCCGCCTTTGCTTGCGTGATGTATATGCCAATTGTTTCTACACCCTGGTTCAAATGTAACATTAGCAATTGATACAACAGAAGCTCCTGGTTCAGTTAGAGGTTTTAAATATGAATTTCCTATAAAGTATTGTGCATAAGCTGTGTTTGGTTCTCCCATTCCAAACATTCCTCCGTGTTCATTTTTTTCATTTTCCATAATAAATCATCCTTTCTTGTTTTTTACTTATCTTAATATATATTTTTATATCACCTAAATTTAGTTTTGAGTTACGAGTTTTTTAATTTATTTTAAAATAAATTAAACCTATATTGCCATTATATTTACTAGCGTGACAGGCACTAGTTAGTACAAATACAACCTATCTCCAATTTTCTATTTATCTATATCTATTAATTCATATTCTCTTGTTCCAAACCCTAAATCTGCTGCAGCTTCAATTGTGTGTGTTCCGTGCCTACTTTCCACTCTTTCCACAAAATGGTCTCTTCCTGGATCTTTTGAGTTATATACTAAATCGATACACGCTTGGTCTATTGCAATTGGGTCTAAACTTGCTAAAATTCCAATATCTTTCATACATGGATCTTCTGCTACTGAACAGCAATCACAATCAACAGACAAGTTGCACATTACATTAATAAATGCAATATTTCCATTAAAATGTTTTACTACACTTGATGCAGCATCTGCCATAGACTCTAAAAACTTATCTTGCTCCGGCAAATTATCCCATATTGTATATTGATCCTTCGAGTTTCCTGCTGAATGTATCCAAGATTTCCCTTCAGAAGAAGCCACACCAATAGACAACTGTTTTAATGCTCCTCCGTATCCTCCCATAGGATGTCCTTTAAAATGAGATAATACTAACATAGAATCATAGTCATTTATATGTTTTCCCACAAAATTCTTTTTTAAAATTTTTCCATTTGGTACTTCCAATTCAACATCTGGACCTTCTTCGTCCATAATATCTACATTAAAATATTTTGTCCAATGATGTTCCTCTATTAATTTTTTATGCTTTTCTGTTGTGTTTCTGGCTCCTCCGTATGCTGCGTTGCATTCAACAACTGTGGCATTTAATTTTTCTACAATTGGTCTTACAAATTCCGGTTTTATATAGTTTTGGTTTCCTTTTTCTCCCGAATGTAGTTTAACAGCAACTTTTCCAGGTAAATTGATTCCTAATGTCTCATACATCTTTACAACGCTCTCTGGTGTTATCTCCTTTGTAAAATATACTTTTGCTTTTTCCATACAAATCATCCTTTCTATTTTAAAAATTATTTTTTGGCTCTAAACTAATTATGAATAATTTTCAATATATTAAACAAATAATTAATTACTTAAATTCATATTATTTTATATCACTTAAAGTTTACTCTAAGTCAATAGATTTTATTTATTATTTAAGAATTATTATTTTTTATTACGAAGACCCTACGAACTACAATGTTTCGTAGGGCCTTATGTATAACTTAAATTTTATTATATGTTTTTCAATTATATCATATACATACTATAAGTTTTTTATATAATTCTTTCTAGTACTTGACAATATCTACTTATTCATAAACTTCATTCCACTGTTCCAAGCTTGACCAACTTTTTCTCCTATTTTATAATATCCATTTTGGAATTGGTCGAATACAAAAGCATTTAATTTGGTTGGATCTACTTTTCCACTTTCGTCAAGCACATTTTCGTCTGCTAAAACATTAACAATTTCACCAATAACTCTAAATCCAAATTCATCATTTTGAATTTTAGCTACTTTACATTCTAATGTGATAGGATATTCTTCAATTACTGGTGCATCTACTCTTGTACTTTTTGTAGCATGCATATTTGTTCTTTCAAACTTGTCTTCCATTGTATTTCCAGAAGCTGTTCCGAAAAAGTCAGATTCTTCCAAATGTGCTACATCTGCAACACTTATTGTAAATGCTCCTCTTTTCTTTATATTTTCTGCTGTTTTATGTGTTTCTGTTATATTTAATGCTACTTTATTGTTGTCACAAATTCCTCCCCAAGCCATATTCATAACATCTACTTTGTCATTGTCTCCATAAGTTGCAATCATTAAAACTGGCATTGGAAATAAAAATGGTTTTACTCCTAAATCTTTTTTCATACAAAATTCCTCCTTTGAATTTATAAATTTTAAATTACGTTTATACTATATCATAAAAAACAAAATTGTACCATAGTTTTTTTCATTTATTTACTCCAGGAGGAGTGTCCAAAATGTTCAAAAACTTGAACAAATAGGAGTGTCCCTTTTGTCCAAGTTCTTTCTTAATTAATATTTTTAACTCTCAAAGCTCTCAATGCATTTAAAATAGCAATAATCGAAATTCCTACGTCTGCAAATACTGCTTGCCACATACTTGATAATCCAAATGCAGTTAATATTAAAACTAAAACTTTAACAGCTATTGCAAATATAATGTTTTCTTTTACTATTCGCATTGTCTTTTTTGATAATTTCATTGCACTAATTATTTTTGAAGGTTGGTCTGTCATAATAACAATGTCTGCTGCCTCTATTGCGCTGTCTGCTCCCAGTCCTCCCATAGCAATTCCTATATCTGCCATAGCAAGTACTGGCGCATCATTAATTCCGTCTCCGACAAATGCTAGCTTACCCTTTGGTGATTTTGTTTTTAGCAATTCTTCTACTTTTTCTACTTTTCCATCTGGCAATAATTCTGTATAAACTTTATCAATTCCTAATTCTTTAGCAACAGCTTCTCCTATATTTTTTCTATCTCCTGTAAGCATTACAGTTTGTTTAATATTGTTTTTCTTTAATTCATCTATTGTTCTTTTTGCATCTTCTTTTATTTTATCTGCAATTACGATATGCCCAACATATTTTCCATCTATTGCAACATATACAACACTTCCAATATGTGTACATTTTTCATATTCAATGCCTTTTTCATTCATTAATTTTTCATTTCCAGCAAGTACATTTTGGTTACCAATTTTGGCTTCAATTCCCTTTCCAGAAATTTCTTGCGAATCTACAATTTGTTTTTCGTCAATTGTCTCTTTATATGATTTTTTTATTGACTTAGCAATAGGATGATTAGAATAATATTCCGCATATGCAGCTATTTTTAATAACTCTTCTTTACTAATTCCAATTGGTTCAACATTTTGTACTTCAAAAACTCCTTCTGTTAAAGTACCAGTTTTATCAAATACCATTATTTCTGCATTTGATAATGCTTCTAAATAGTTACTGCCTTTTACAAGTACTCCCATTTTAGAAGCTCCTCCAATACCACCAAAGAAACTTAGAGGTATTGAAATTACTAATGCACAAGGGCAAGATACAACTAAGAATGACAAAGCTCTATATAGCCAATCTTGGAAATCTGCTCCTTCTATGACTAGTGGTGGCACTATTGCAAGAATCACGGCAATAATCACTACAATCGGTGTATAATATGCTGCAAATTTTGTAATAAAGTTTTCTGATTTTGTTTTTTTACTACTTGCATTTTCTACTAAATCTAATATTTTACTTACGGTTGATTCTCCAAATTCTTTGGTTACCTCTACTTTTATAACACCACTTAAGTTAATGCATCCACTAAGTACTTGTTCTCCTTCTTGTACTTCTCTTGGTACTGATTCTCCTGTTAATGCTTTTGTATCCAATGTAGTTTTTCCATCAATAACTACTCCATCTAGTGGAACTTTTTCTCCCGGCTTTATAATTATGCTATTTCCTATCTTTACTTCACTTGGATCTACTTTTTCTTCTTTTCCATCTCTAACCACATTAGCGTAGTCTGGTCTAATATCCATTAAACTAGCAATAGATTTTCTTGATTTATCTACAGCATAGTCTTGGAATAATTCTCCTACTTGATAAAATAGCATTACAGCAACTGCTTCTGGAAATTCGCCAATTGCAAATGCTCCTAAAGTAGCTATTGACATTAGAAAGTTTTCGTCAAAAATTTTGCCTTTAAAAATATTTCTTACCGCTTTTCGTAAAATTTCAAATCCTACAATAAGATAGCTGACAATAAATATACCGTTGTTTATCCATACCTTTTGAAATTTTACAAGCATCGCAAATAAGAATAGTACAAAAGCAATTATTATTTTAATTCCATCCTTTTTCATAAACTTGCATCCTTTCTTATCCTAATTTTAAATTTCTTGTAATTCCACATCTGGCTCTTCTCTTTTAATCACTTTTCTTATTTTTTTCATAATTTCTTCTTTATTACTAGCATCATAATCTATTTCCATTCTTTCTGTCATAAAGCTAATGTTTACACTTTCTACACCATCTACTTTCTGAATAGCCCTTTCTAATTCAGCTGCACAATTTGCACAATCTAATCCTTTTATTTTAAATTTACAACACATTTTCGATTCCTCCCTTTTAATCTTTTATTATAATTTTATTATTTTGTATAAGTAGTTCCACGTGGTAGACCTGTTTTTTATTCGAATACTTGGAGAATACAAAATAGGTCTACCAGCAAGATGGAACGGACTCATAACGATAAAATAAGAAATTATGTTCTATGCTCTATATGCTCTACTCCCACTTCAAATACTTGTTTTACATGTTCGTCATCAAGCATATAATACACTTCTTTTCCATCTCTTCTGCATTTTACAATACCCATTCTTCTTAATGTCCCTAATTGATGTGAAATAGAAGATTTACTCATTTCTAATACATTTGCAATATCGCATACACACATCTCATTTTCATCTAAGGCAAATAAGATTTTTGTTCTTGTGGTATCACCAATTATTTTAAAAAACTCTGCTAGTTTATTAAATACATCTTGATTTGGCATTTTTGCAAGCGTTTTATTTACTACATCTTGATGTATTATATTACAGTCACATATAAATTCATTTTTTGACATTTGTACTTTCCTCCTTTTTAGATTTATTTATAATTACATTTTTAGTTGAGTATTTATTCAACTTTAGTATATTATAGTTGAATGTTTATTCAATTGTCAATAGTTTTTTTAAAAAATTTTTTGTTCTTTGATATGCATCATAAAAGCAGGTTATTCACAACTAATAACCTGCTTTCTCTCTAATTTGTTATGCCATCGCATCTAAGTTTGCTTGTCTTTTTATTTTTCCAGTTGTTGTTTTAATTAGTGGCTCTTCTGAAAGAATTATTCCTCTAATTGCTTTATATTTTGGCATTATTGCATTTATATCTTTTATTTTGTCAGATAACACTTTGCGTATTTCTTCGTTAGTTTCTACCTTATACGCCTCTTTCATAATTTCTCTATCAAATATAATTTTTACATTTATTTTGATATCTTCTTTATCTTCAGATTGTTGTTTTCCGAATATAAAAGATTCTTTTACTCCTTCAATTTTATTTACTAAATTTTCCATTTCTTCTGGGAATATGTTTTTACCATTCTTTAAAACAATAACGCTTTTCTTTCTTCCACAAATAAATATGTATCCATCTTCGTCTATTTTGGCTAAATCACCTGTTGCAAGCCATCCAGCACTAAGTACTTCCTCTGTTGCTTTTTTATCTCCATAATATCCAAGCATAACATTTGGTCCTTTTACTACAAGCTCTCCCATTCCTTCTTCGTTTGGATCTTCTATTCTTGCTTGTACATTTGGTAATGCTTTTCCTATTGAGCCTACTCTAAACTCTTCATTAGTTTCACAGCCTATTACTGGAGAACTTTCTGTTAGGCCATATCCTTGACATAAATTAATACCCCAATCTCTAAATGCATTTTCTACTTCTGGGTCTAGCGCAGCTGCCCCACTAATAAATAGACGTATACATCCACCAAAAATACTATGAATATCCTTGAATATTTCTTTCTTCTCTGCCATTGTTTTATTTCTATTTGCTTCCATTAGTTTCTTTACTGCTTCTAGTTTTCCTTGTTTTTCAAGACCTTTTAAAATAGTTTTATACATACTTTCGTAGATTGCAGGAACAAAGCAAGCAAAAGTAATCTTGTATTCATTCAAGTTTTCTACTATGTGTCTAATTCCTTCACAGAAATATCTTTCTGCTCCTATGTATAGGGAATATAACATACCTGTTGTACATTCAAACACATGGTGCAATGGTAAGAATGATAATATTCTATCACTTGAATTTACATCTAATATAGAAGCAAAATCCATTACATTAGAAACTAAATTTCTATGGCATAATGCTACTACTTTTGATTTTGATGTAGTTCCTGAAGTAAATAACATAATTTGCATTTCTTCTGGATTTATTTTAGCGTCTAAAAATTCTCTGTTTCCATGTTCAACTAACTTTCTTCCTGTTTCTATTAATTCTTTTTGTGAATATACTCCTTCAATATTTGCTTCTAAATCCATTGAAATTAGATGTTTTAATTTGTTTTTTTCACTATATTTAATTTTTTCAAGAATCTCTTGATACTTTTGAGAATAGAAAATTGCTTCTACTTCTGATCTTTCTATTACCTCTTCCAACTCATTTGCTGGTAAAGATTTATCAATTGGAACAACAATTCCTGTACCACAGACAACCGATAAATACGAAAGTTCCCACTCATACCTATTTTCTCCAATAACAGCTATTCTTTTATCTTTTAGTCCCAAATCAATTAGAGCAGTACCTAAATAATTTATCATATCTCTTATTTCTTTGTGCGTATATGTTTTGTATTTTCCCTCTCCTATTTTTATTGTATAACCAGGTCTATCTCCATAAAGTTCTCCTGTTTTATTTAACATATCTTTTAAATCTGTAACTTTTAATACTTCTTTATTCATTTTATTTCCTCCGTTTTTTAATTTTCATAAAATATGACATATATATTATTCTTTATATATGTCATATTTCCTACTAATTTGACTAACCGTTCATTTTTTCTATGTTCTATTCTATTTAATAAAATCATTCCATACTGAAAAAATTAGTATTATCTGTAATATTAAAATTACTGGAAAACCAATAAAAAATCTAAGTTTTTTAGTTTTATGCCTGAATGTGTACATTCCAGCAATAGCTCCTATGCTTCCTCCAATAAGCGCAAGAATAAACAAAGTTTGCTCCGGTATTCTCCATCTGCCGTATTTTGCTTTTCTTTTATCTATATACATAGCTAAAAACGATATTAAATTAATTGCAATTAGGTAAATTATACAGTATTTTATTATATCTTCCATATTAACTCCTATTACTTTAGTGGTTCTCTCTCCTCTTTATAAATCTTAAGCCTAACAAGTACATCATATATTTTTGTTCCATATGGAATCATTAAAATATCTTCTTTTGTAAGAGCTTTTGTAAATAATATTAATAAACAATATGAAACTGCTCCTATTACAATAGAAATTAGTGTACTTATTGTATTTCCAAGGAACGAATTAAATAAATTGTAACTAAAGTATACAATTATTCCCATTCCTAATCCAGAAAGTACAGGTTTTAGAACGTGTGCTTTGAATGTAATATGCATTTTTACACATCTGTTTAATACTGCATAACAAATTAAAAATACTATAATTTGATATACAAATGAGCTTATTGCTGCTCCATATATACCTATATTTCTGTAGCTGATTAATATCATATTTAATATAAACTTTATAACAGCTCCAAGTCCAGCAGCAATTGCTGGTATTTTTGATTGATTTACTCCATATAATCCACCAGTCATAGTCTGCGTAAGCGCTGTAAATATCATAGATATTGATGCTATCTGCATAACGCCCGCACCATCAGATGCTGTTGGATAAATCATACTTAATATTGGTTGAGCTAATACTATAAAACCTAAAGCGCAAGGAATTATAATTATTAGTGATGCAAAGAATGAGAATGATAATCTTCTTGACGCTGTTTTCTTATCTTTTTTAGCTAGTGCTTCAGACACTGCTGGAACTAATGCAGTAGAAAATGCTAAATTTATTGCAAGTGGGAAACTAACTAAAGTATCTACTTTAGATAATATTCCTGTTGCAGACATAGCAATCTGCTCTAATGCTTCTTTTGAGCTTTCTACATCGCTGTATGCAATCTGCATACAATTGCTTACAGTTGCTGTATCAATTACTCCACTGATTACAGAAATTAAAGAACTTACTGTAATTGGTATAGAAATTCCAAGAATTGTCTTTAGTAATTCTTTATTAGATTTTTTCTTTTCTGGTGACACTATCGAGTCAGAAGTATTTAATTTATTATGTTTATAGTATCTAAGTAAATATACGAATGTTATTACTATTGCACAGGTTGTAGATAAATTACCTGCCGCTGCCATTATATATGTATCTTTTCCAATACAAGCATATACAAATGTTATTGATAATACACAGTTTAAAAATTGTTCCAATGTTTGTGATACACTTGTTGGTTTCATATCTTGCTGTCCTGAAAAATATCCTCTATACACAGCAGACATTGCAACAAATACTATTGCTGGTGACAATACTTTCATAACATAAGCTACATCTGGAACATTTAATATATTGTTTGCTATAAAATCTGCTCCAAAGAATAGCGCTAGCGAAAGTACCAATCCAAGAGTTGTAAAGAATCTAAAAGCAACTACAAATATTCTTTGAGCTCCTTTTGTATCACCTATTGCAATTCTTTCTGATACTAGCTTTGATATAACACTAGGAATTCCTATTGAAGATAGAGTTAATAGTAATGCATAGATTTGATAACCAGCTGAATAATACCCTAATCCCGTATCTCCAAAGCCTGGAATATTAGTTATAACCAATTTATATATAAGGCCTAATACTTTTATTAATAACTGTGAACATATTAGTATTACAACGTTTTTCATAAAAGAATTAGCCTTTTTCTTAAACCTATTTCCTTTCAAAATTTTTTCTCCTATTATTAGTATATTTTATAAACTATATATTAAATTTAGGCATCATTCCTATTTTATTTGGTGTATGCTCTGGTAATTGATATATGTCGTGTCCTGGGAATTCGTTTCCTTCTACAAAAATTGGTCCATCTGGTGTAAAGCATACATCCCAACCTATATAACCCATTTGTGGTACGATTTTTGCTGCCTCCTTGCACATTGCAATTGCTTTATCCCAATCAGGGAACTTAAACCCTTTTATCTTGGCTCCTGTTTGAGGATGAGTTTCATATAAATTTTTATTTTTATCAATTGCCTTATCCATTACCTCTCCTGTAAATTCATTTACTGGGGCAACCATTCCACCGCTATTAAAGTTATCAACAAATTTTCCATTTCCTATTCTAAAATAAGCACAAATAACATTTGGTACTCCATTTTTTAATATAGTTACAACTCTTACAGTATTTATGGCATCAGGATATATGGCCGCTACAGCACTATGTTGCTTAATAATTTCTTCTAATTCAAAATTATTATTTCCTTCTACCAATTTATCATATACCGCATCCAAAGAAGGATATTCACTTGAATCAATCTTTTCAATTCCGTGTCCGCAACCACCATCAATTGGTTTTGCCATAAATCGAGGGTGCCTTTTAATAAACTCTATAACATCTTCTTTTGGTGTACCTTTTACATTTATCCAATCTCTTTTTATGTAATCCTTAAATATTTCATTAAATTCATTTTTATTTTCAAATATGTGAAAATATGATTTATCATTATATTTTGCAACTATATCATTATTTCTTCCTCTTGTAATATATGTATCTCTTTGTTCTGGTGTTAAGTTGTACATTTCAAACAAATCATAATCCATATAGCCTGCACCATATTTTCTAGCACATTTTGCCATATCACATAAAAGAAATAATTTAGACTTTCCTGTTTTTTTGTGAATAGAATCTACTTTATCAAACAAAGCCTTTTTATCCATTGTTTTTAATCTTTTAAAAATATATTTTATGTTTCCCATTTTTATTTATCCTTCCTAAAATTCCACTTTTTCACTAATCCATTGTTCTAACTCTTCTATATTTATCCTAACTTGTTCCATTGTATCTCTATCTCTAATAGTTACACTATTATCTTCTAAAGTATCAAAGTCTATTGTAACACAATATGGTGTACCAATTTCGTCCTCTCTTCTATATCTTTTGCCAATGCTTCCTGCTTCGTCATAATCACACATAAACTTTTTAGAAAGCTGTGTGTACACTTCTTCTGCTTTTTCACTAAGTTTTTTAGATAGTGGAAGTACTGCAACTTTATATGGTGCTAAAGCTGGATGTAAATGTAGTACAGTTCTAACATCTCCTTCTGCAATTTCTTCTTCCTCATAGCTATTGCATAGAAAAGCAAGAGTAACTCTGTCACATCCTAAAGATGGTTCAATACAATATGGTACATATTTTTCGTTTGTCTCTGGATCCAAATATGACATATCCTCTTTTGAATATTCTTGATGTTGTTTTAAGTCGTAATCTGTTCTATCAGCTATTCCCCATAACTCGCCCCATCCGAATGGGAAAGCAAATTCTATGTCTGTTGTAGCTTTACTATAAAAAACAAGTTCTTCCTTTGAATGGTCTCTTAGACGTATATTTTCTTTTTTCATTCCTAAGCTTAAAAGCCAATTTTCGCAAAAATCCTTCCAATATTTAAACCAATCCAAATCAGTTCCAGGCTTACAGAAAAATTCTAACTCCATTTGTTCAAATTCTCGTGTCCTAAATGTGAAATTTCCGGGAGTAATTTCATTTCTAAAAGCTTTTCCAACTTGCCCAATACCCATTGGCAATTTTCTTCTTGTTGTACGTAATACATTCTTAAAGTTTACAAATATACCTTGAGCAGTTTCTGGCCTTAAATATATTTCTGATTTTGTATCTTCTGTAACACCTTGGAATGTTTTAAACATCAAATTAAATTTACGTATGTCTGTAAAATTTTCTTTTCCACAATCTGGACAAGGAATATGGTTTTCTCTAATAAAACACATTAATTCTTCGTCACTCATTCCGTCAGCAATTATGTCTTTTCCTTGCTCGTGTGCCCATTCTTCAATAAGTTTATCTGCTCTGTGTCTTGTTTTACATTCCTTACAATCTATTAATGGGTCAGAAAATCCACCAACGTGTCCAGATGCAACCCAAGTTTGTGGATTCATTAATATTGCTGCATCTAGTCCAACATTGTGCTTATCTTCTTGAATAAACTTTTTTCTCCACGCAGTTTTCACATTATTTTTTAGCTCTACTCCAAGTGGTCCGTAATCCCAAGTGTTTGCAAGTCCTCCATATATTTCTGAACCTGGGTATATATATCCTCTGTTTTTACAAAGATTTACTATTTTTTCCATTGTCAAATTTTCCATTATTAAAATCAATCCTTTCATAGTCTTTCTTTATTAGTCGTAATATAAGTCCATTAACATTACTTTGTTCTATATTTTTTTAATTTATTACCTGTAAATTTTATCAATATATTACGTAAAAGTCAAGAAATTTTGCCAATGTATTGTTTACTCCATTATCAAAAGAGCTACAACTTACAGCATAAAAAATAAACCAATATATAATTATAACTTATAGCAAAAGTTATCCACAGACATTTTTCAACTTTTTATAACTTTTTATTATTTATATCTTTTTATTAATTTATTTTCTGACATTATGTTACATTATTATTAAATTTTTTCAACATTTTGTTATCCACATATATGTGGATAATGTGGATAACTCTGTGAATAACTATGAATAGTGGGTTGCATTTTTCAAGTTATCCACATTAATATTTGAAATATTTTATGAAAACCATATTTTTTTGTTATTTTAAAATTGCTAAAGGTATTATGTAATTTTGTGTCGATTGTGTTACAAGCAACAACTTGTGTGATTGCTCATCTGTAGATTTTTTTTGTGAATATCGTTGCTCGCTTGTAGATAATCTTCATAATTTATCTTACTTTCATTAATATTAATATAATTTCTTCTAATACTCTCATCGTATCTTCATAATTAATATCTTCCGCATAGCTAAACTTAGACTGATAATTCTTCCAATGTTCTTTCAAAGCATCACTTTCTTTTATAACTTCTATTATTTCGTCTATATTATTCAATTTATCAATAGATTCTCTATACTCAAATTTTTTCACAATAGCTTGTCTAAGCAATTCTTTATCAAAATTTTGTTGTTGAGTAGTCCATAATATATAAATATCATAAAAATCTCTTGCTCTAGTAGTATCGACATTTCTAGATATGATTGTTTCAAATTTGTCTGCAATTACAGTTTCCATATTATAAGCTAATATTTCAATGGAACGGTCTTCAAACATTAAATCAAACTTATATTTTATTTACTTTGGAGTAATAACATCTCCCGTTGTTATATCTAATTTCATAGGTACAACTAAATTATCAAACTTGGCATCTAATGATACTCTATATCCACCATATTCATATTGTTGCATCCATATCTAGTGTATTCCTCATATCTATTCCAACTATTGCTGTTATTAGCATTCCACCTTTTAATATAAATTTATATTTATATTCTGATACAGAAATTCTTTCTAATAGTCTCTCTAACATATAGTTTTGTAAAATGATATTTTCATTTACATCAACTTTTGCGGACATATTTTTTATCCAAGCTTTTAATTGTGCTCTATTTCTAGCTATCATAGCAAAACCTCCAGATATTTTCTTAATTCATCTTCAATATTAAATATTTTTGCATATTTATGCAATTTAATAGAATTTCTATCTTTTCTATCAGCATATCTTTTCATTGCGTCTGTAAATAAAGCTATCTCAATTTTCTTTTTATTTCTTATAATGTCACATATTGTTCTTTCTAGATCATAGACTTTTACTTTATTTCCATAAGGTGTTTTCATTTCTATAATTCCTATCTCATATAATTCTTCTTTTAAATAAAAAAATTGATAGTTTTTATCTTTAATCAATACATTATTATAATAACTTGGTATTGTTAATTGATATTTTATGGGTGTCCTATCGCATAAATCGTGAAAATATAAAGCTGTTTCGTGCGAGAATATTCCTTTTTTACAGATAGCTTGTGTAATAAAATATTTATCTTCTAATGTATCTACACTTATATAAACTCCTCTTGAAACTCTTTCTATTATTCCTTTTTCAATCATTCTAGTTAAAATTTTACTGTTAATTCCTAAGTCTTCTATCTCTTTTGTTGTTATTATTCCGTTATTCTTTTTTAATAATTTTTTTATTATATCTATATTTTCCATTCTTTTTCCTCCTTTGCCGGAAACTCTCGTAAATATTGTATCATTTACGAGAGTTTCCGGCAAGCGTTTATATAAAATTTATTTGAAAATATTGATTTTTATTAAAATACTTAAAATGTTGTCTATTACATTTTGTGTACTATTTTAAACAAAGATGTGATTTTATATCTATTTTATTTCAAACTATTAAATTCTAGATTTTCTATACTCAAAATCTCATTCTCTCTGCCAATCTGTAATTTAAATACTTCTGGTTCAGCAAACTTTTTATCTACAATTACATTACCATTAAAGCTTAAACATTTATGTTTATCTTTATGAATATATTCTAATTTACACCAGCACATAAGTAGAAACGTCATTGCTGCTCCATGCGTAAAAACAGCAATGTTTTTTCCTCTATTTTTATCTACTATTTCTTGAAATCCTGCATACATTCTTTCCCTTACTTCTTTTTGAGACTCTCCTTCCGGATTTTTTAAGTTTTCGTCAAAATATTGTTTAATAGTTATATCTTTATCTTGTACGATTCCAAATTTTCTCTCATTAAATCTATTATCAATATGTATTATCATATTTCTGCTCTCTGCAAAATACTTTGCAGTTTGAATAGTTCTTGCATAATTACTAGAATAAATCACATCAATATTATTAAATTCTTTTTCTTTACTCAAAAGCTCAGCTCTTTTTTCTCCTTCAACGCTTAGCACTATTTTTTCTCTTCTATTTTGATAATATTCATTATCATTTTCATAGTCTACAAACTCATTAACTAATTTTCTAGAATGTCGGATTAAATATACTGTTGTTATGTTATACATATCTTTCTCCTTTAATGTTATTTATTAGATTTTAACATATAGTTTATTAATTAGCAATTTTATATTGCATATTCCAGAAAAAAAGAGTAAATTTAAAGCAATTTACTCTTTTTACTGGGTAAAAACATTGTATAGCTCATCTATTATGCACTGTACAGAAAAATGTTGTTACTAGTTTTTTGTTAAATATGTGAAACCATTATTGTATTATTGCATATGTCCCATCGCCTTGTGCTTCTAAACGGACACTAGATCTTAGACATACTATTGGACGTAAGCCCAGAATTCCATTGTCATAATTGTAGCCGTTAACATAGCCGCTGGTATTCCGCATTGAATAAACTGTTGCTGTAAGAAGCCGACGGAGAAGCGAGCCACATACCATTAGCCTTACTTGTATCCGACTTTATATAAATTGAGTTGTATTCGTCTTGGGTTAGTCCAATTACGTATTCGTTGTATGAGCTATCTGTAGTATTGCTCCACTTTACATAATATCCCGCTGAGTTTTCCACTCTATTATTTATATATCTACTTTGGTGGGTGTCTTTGTATGATGCACAGAACATCTCTAGTGTTGGGCCTCCTATTGCATACTCTGCTACACTCCCTGCATATATACTCCATTTATTTGTGTCCATTAAGTATGCTACTGCTTTTATATTATTATTTGTGCTTTTTGGATTACTATCCACATAACTTAGCCATTCTCTTGCTTTACTATTCGTATTACTTCTTATCCAACTTGATCCACTATAATCATTTATGATATTGCTAAAATATAATTTATAATTTGTATTCCCTACATTTAGTGAATGTCCTGCCGTACTCGTTGGTGCTGCTGAACTTGGTATATAATCGTCTGCTATTAAGTAGATATTACTCTCGTCTGCGTAAAATATTCTCCACGTTTCTACTCCGTTACTTGAGCAAGTATATCCTTTTACCTCTGCCCCATAGTATGTTGATGGATTTTGCTGTATCTCATCTGCACTTAATCCTGGCTTTGCAGTTGTGCTTATTGTTATACTATCTTCTCCTTTTATTCCTACTCCGTTATATACCTCTACTTTTATTGTGTACTGCGTTGATGCTGTTAAATTAGTAAATGTATAACTACTTGAATTACTTCTTGTTTTTTCTTCTCCATTCAAATAATATATGTATGGATTTTCACTTGCCAATCCACTTTCTGGGTCATTTGCTGTTACATTTACTTCTATGCTGTTTTCTGTTATCTCTCCCTCTGTTATTATTACTGTCGGTGGTGTTGTGTCTTCTTCTGGCTCTGTTATTCCTCCTTCATCTTCCGCCATCACGTTCATATATTCTTGCAATACTTTATTCATTTTATCTCCGGTTTCTATTGTTGTCCTCTCTGCTAAGTCTTTTGCATCTTGTGCCTGACTTAATAATCCATTATCTCCTAGCACTGCATTTATTGTTATGCTTGCTAATATAATTATTATTAAAATTGTTATTGTTAATGTTATTATTGTTATTCCTGCTTCGTTATTTTTTCCTATTTGTTCTTTTCTTTCTTTTTTATTTTTTCTATTTTTTAAGCCTTTTATGTTTTGTCCATTTTTATTATTTAAATTTATATTTATATCTTTTTCCATTATAAATACGCTCTCCTTTTATACAAGTTTTCTTACTATTGCAATCTTTTTTAATAGTAATTTTCTAGCTATTACTTATGTCGTTTTCATACTACACATTAGATGTATAAAAATTTTTTCTACATCTAAATTTTTACATTTAATGTTTTCACATAAGTCCAGCTTTAAACTTATTCTAAAATTCAAGCGTATTTATCTTTATTTGTTATATATTTTTTCCATTTTTTTGCATTACAATTTAAAGCAATTTTTTCTAATCTATTGCTCTCTCTCTCTCTCTCTCTCTCTTACAACGCCAACGGTTTTATTCATTTTTCCAACTTCCTCCTTTGTTTATTTTTTGCTTTCTATGTGCCTATTATACCAATATATCTGTTCTTATGCAAGCATACTTTTTACATTTTCAGATTAGTTTACGTCAATCTTCGTTCTCTATTTACTTCAATATATTAAGATTATCAGCATATTCAAAAGAAATTTTCTCATATCTGTCTGTATCTTTCCATCCAGATTCTTTATGTGATAAATTAGAAATTTCTTTTACAGTTTTATTACTTAACATATTAATAACATAGTCTATAATTTTAATTTCTTCTTTAGTAAATGCGGATAAATCATAATTCTCATTACTAGTAATAACAGATTTTATACTACCATCATTATTTTCTTTATCTTCCCTTTTATACTTTTCGTCTAATTTAGAAATCTCTTCATATTTACGATTTATAATTACAGGTCCGTATTGCTCATGAACATAAGTTAAACCAGTAATAGATACAGCTCTTTTATTATATGAAATCATATCTATAAACCATAAATATTTATTTAGACTAGTTAAATATAATTTTGTTTTGCTTGCTATATATGAAATTAAATTTTGTAACTTTTCCAAATCTAAGACTTTAAATCCATTAAATATGTTTGGACTTGTTTTTAATTCACTCTCTATATATATTTTAAGTTCATAATTATTGTCATAATCATATTGTTCATTAATAATATTTTCTATTTTAGAAAATGTTTTTTGACTAATTCTATGAGCGATAAGAGCTTCTTTTACCTTATTAAAGAACTCTTTTTCGTCGTTTGATATTAATCTTAAATAATCACTTTGAGATTTAGATGGCAAAGAGCCATTTTCATATCTATTTATAGTCATTTTCCCAAAATCTAGAATTGCTGTTAGTTCTCTTTGAGAAATATCATATTTATTTCTTAAATTCTTAATTTCAGATGGTGTGATAATATTTTTAATTTCACGATATTTATTGTATATTCTTTTTAAGTTTTCATCCTCAATATTATTAATTACTAATTCATTTCCACATTTTTTACAAATTGGCACATTTTCTTCTACATTAACGTCAACGCCTTTGTATTCTTTAAATATTCTTTTGTCAATATAATATTCTTGTTCACTATTACAATAAGGACAGTAATGTTTCATAATATTTGCACCTCCCTAATAAACACCATACTCGTGAATAGATATACATATTACTAAAATATTATTAGCTAATCTAATTTTTATATACAATTGTATGTTTTGAAAGTTTGGAGTGAAAATCCAAATTTCTCCTTCAAAACCTGCCTCATCTATTTCTGGACCTTTATAGTAATCTGACACTTCCAAATTTAATATAATGTTTTTTATATCTTCAATAAGTAAACCATATTTAAGCATAAAATTTCTGTTTTTTTCTCTATTTGCAAGTACGAAGCAATCTCCATTTTTATCTTTTGCTACAAGTTGTTTTATAATAGTTAGTTTTTGTCTGATTATTTGTTGTTGTATACTTTCCACGTTGTCCCTCCTCTGTTAACAAAAGTGCCACTTTTTGATGGCACTTTTATTATAAATCTTTTTTTATTAAAAGTCAATAGGAATATTTAACTTTGAGTAGACTATATTTATTGTGCCAAAAGCGAAGTTCAGTAAATAAGTGTCGAATTTTGTCGAACGATTTATGTTGATTAATTATTAAATATATGATATATTGAATGCATTAATTGAAAAGAGATTAATTTTTAAATCTTATATAAACTAAAATTAATTCTTATATATTTTTTGACATCTCATATTTTAATTCAAATATTTTATATTTAATTATATCTAAAAAACATTCCTAGATATTAAATATCAAATACATTTGTCTAAAATAATTGATTATGTATAAATTTGTACTCTTTATAGTTTCATTTCAATATTTATACTGGTTCACACATTTCAATAATATTTTAAATATACAAAATCAAAACGAATTATTTCAAAAAATATTTTATTTCAATTATAACTTATTTATTTCAAAGGAGGAATTTTATGGCAAAAGAAGAAAATGCTAACACCAAAGAAAAAAGTAAGAAGAAGGAAAAATTGTTATCACCTAAATTAGATGTAGTATTCCAAGTATTGTTCGGTGAAAAAGGTAGTGAGAATATTACAAAAAACTTTTTAGAAGCTATATTGCAAGAGCCAATAGATAAAGTGGATCTAAGCAGAAATCCAATATTAAGAAGACAAAATATTAAAGGAAAAATGGGCATATTAGATGTAATAGCAGAATTAAATGGAAAAGAAATGTGCAATATAGAGATGCAAGTAGGGGAACAGCAAAATATAATAAAACGAATTTTATATTACTGGGCAAGAGTTTATGCAAGTACTATAAATAAAAAAGAAGATTATGGAGTACTAAAAAGAACCATTGCAATATTAATAGCAGACTTTGAAATTCCAGGCTTGAAAGAACTAGGATATTATACCGATTGGAAGCTTATAGAAACACAAAATAGAAAAGTGATATTGACAGATGCAATTGAAATCGTTATACTAGAATTACCAAAGATTTATAGGTTAAAGGAAACTAATAGTAATAACGAATTATTAGACTGGCTATATTTCTTAGAAGATCCGAGTTCAGAGAGGGTGATGGATGTAATGGATAATAATGAAGGAATAAAAGAAGCAAAAGAAAAGCTAGAAGAAATGAGCAATGATGTAATAATGCAGAGATTAGCAGAATATAGAGAATCAGCAATAATTGAAGAAAATGAAATAAGGAATACTGCATTGCATAAAGGCAGAGAGCAAGGCTTAAAAGAAGGCAGAGAATCCGAGAGGCTAGAGATGGCTAAGAAAATGAAAGAAATAGGAATTGATGTTAATAGTATTATAGCAGTTACAGGTTTATCTAAAGAAGAAATAGATAAACTATAAGTAAACCCTTGACCAAAAAGGAATATCCATTTTAGTCAAGGGTTCTTTTATCCAAACAAACTCATTTGGTTACTTTCGCTCATTCCCTTTAGGCAACCAACTCTGTCTAAAAGTTCTATTACTGACTTGCCTATTTTAGAACGGATTTTCATATCGTCTATTGACATAAATTTTCCGTCTTTTTTTGCGTCGTCAATTCCTTCTGCTGCAACTGTTCCTAATCCTGGTATACTGTTTAGTGGTGGTCTAATTCCTTCTTCTTCGACTAAGAATTTTGTTGCGTGTGATTTATATAAGTCTATTGGAAGAAAGTTTATTCCTCTTTCATACATTTCTAGTACTAATTCTAGTATAGCGTACATATTCTTGTCCTTTGTTGTAGCGCTATTCCCTGCTAAGTCTATTTCTTTCATTTTATTTAATACTTTTTCTTTTCCATAGCACATAATATCACTATCAAATTCGTCCGCCCTTATTGTAAAATATGCTGCATAATATGCCTTTGGGTGATGGACTTTGAAGTATGCTATTCTAAATGCGTTTGTTACATATGCTGCTGCGTGTGCTTTTGGGAACATATATTTTATCTTTTCGCAAGATTTTATATACCAATCTGGCACATCGTGTTCTTTCATCATAGCAACATATTCTGCCCATTTTTCTGGGTCTTTCAACGCTTTACCTTTACGAACTGTTTCCATTATTTTAAATGCGTGGTTAGGTGGAAGTCCTTTTTTTATTAGGTATATCATAATATCGTCACGGCAACAGATTGCCTCATTTAATGTTACAATTCCATCTTCTATCAAGCTTTGTGCATTTCCAAGCCACACGTCAGTACCGTGTGATAAACCAGAAATACGTATTAGTTCGTCAAATGTTGTTGGTTTTGTGTCTACTAACATTCCTCTTACAAATTTTGTTCCAAACTCTGGCACACCATAACTTCCAACTTTAGATTTTATCTGTTCTGGTGTTACTCCCAAGGCATCTGTTGAACTAAATATTGACATTGTTTCTTTGTCGTCAAGTGGTACTTTTGTTGGGTCTATTCCTGTTATGTCGTATAACATTCTTATCATTGTAGGATCATCGTGTCCTAGTATATCAAGCTTAAGCAAGTTTTGGTCTATTGAGTGATAGTCAAAGTGTGTGGTTATTATATCTGAGTTAGGGTCGTCTGCCGGATGTTGTACTGGGCAAAATTCATATATTTCTCTTCCTTTTGGTACAACTATAATTCCTCCTGGGTGCTGACCTGTCGTTCTTTTTATTCCTGTACAACCTTGTGCTAGTCTTAATACCTCTGCATTATTGATTGGTATTCCTCTTTCTTCGTAATATTTTTTTACATATCCGAAAGCAGTTTTATCTGCAACTGTACCAACAGTTCCAGCCTTAAAAGTTGTGCCTTTACCAAAGATTACCTCTGTATATCTATGTGCTTTTGCTTGATATTCTCCAGAGAAGTTTAAGTCTATATCAGGCTCTTTATCTCCGTTAAATCCAAGGAAAGTTTCAAATGGTATGTCGATTCCGTCTTTTACCATTTTGGTTCCACATTTTGGACAGTCTTTATCTGGTAGGTCAAATCCACAGGCATAGCCATAATCTGTAAAGTCAGAGTATTTACAATTAGGGCATCTATAATGTGGTGGAAGTGAGTTTACCTCTGTAATACCTGTCATATTTGCCACAAATGAAGAACCAACAGAACCTCTGGAACCAACTATGTACCCATCTTCATTAGACTTCCATACTAGCTTTTGTGCAATGATGTACATAACAGAGAATCCATTTTTTATAATTGAGTTTAACTCTTTATCTAGTCTTTCTTGCACTAAATCAGGAAGTGGATCTCCATATAACTCGTGTGCTTTGTTATATGCTATATCCTTTATAGTTTGCTCGCATCCATCAATATGTGGTGGACATTTTTCTGGTGATATTGGGCTTATTTTCTCACACATATCTGCTATCTTATTTGTGTTTGTTACAACTACTTCGTATGCTTTTTCTTCGCCCAAATATTCAAACTCTTTTAGCATTTCTTCAGTTGTACGTAAGTATAATGGTGCTTGCTCGTCCGCGTCGTCATATCCTTGTCCTGCCATCAAAATACGTCTATATATTTCGTCTTGTGGGTCCATAAAATGCACGTCGCAAGTTGCAACTACTTGTTTTCCAAGTTTATCTCCAAGCTCTACTATTTTTTTATTAATCTCCTCAAGACCTTTTACATCTGGCACAGTTCCATTTCTTACCATAAACATATTATTTCCAAGAGGCTGAATTTCCAAATAATCATAGTCTTTTGCTATATCTTCTATTTCTTCGTCTGTTTTACCAGCTACTATTGCTCTATATATTTCTCCTTGCTCGCACGCACTACCTAGAATTAAGCCTTCTGAATATTTTTTGTATAATGATTTAAGAATACGTGGCTTTTTATAAAAGTAATGTAAATGTGAAAAAGATATTAATTTATATAAATTTCTAAGTCCAACATAATTCTTTGCTAGTATAATTGCGTGATATGTTGGAAGTCTCTTGAAATCTGTATTTCCTGCGCATAGTCTATCAACATCTTCTATCTTTTTAGCGCCTTTTTCTTTTAACATATCTATCATTACATTAAACACTTTAACTGTTGTATCAACATCGTCCAAAGCTCTATGAGCTACCTCTACCTTTATTCCTAAGTTCTCAGCAATAATTCCCAATTTATATTTTTTAAAATCTGGGAATAATTCCTTTGATAATCTTAGAGTATCAAGATACGTATTATCTAATGTATATCCTAATTCTTTTGCATTGTATTTTAAAAATCCAATATCAAAATCAGCATTGTGAGCAACCAAAACACTATCCCCAATAAAATCCATCATCTTAGGGAAAACTTGCTCGATTGTTTCTGCGTCTTTTACCATATCGTCTGTAATATTTGTTACTTCTACAACTCTTTGAGGTATGGGTTTTTCCGGATTTACAAAACAAGAAAACTCGTCAAGAACTTCTCCGTTTTTTATTTTCATTATTCCTATTTCAGTTATCTTTTCTGTTCTAAAAGAAAAACCTGTTGTCTCTAAATCGAGCACACAATATGTAGTATCTATATCTTGCTCTTTTGGAAAAGATACGACCGGTGTTCTATCTGGCGCAAGATATGCCTCCACACCATATATTACCTTTAAATCTGGATGGTCTTTTTCCAAATATTTATGAGCCTCTGGGAAAGCTTGTACAACACCGTGGTCAGTAATTGCAATTGACTTCATTCCCCACTTTACAGCTCTTTTTAACAAATCAGTAGCTGCAGTCATTCCATCCATCTGACTCATTTGTGTATGCATATGTAGCTCTACCCTTTTAACTTTTGCATTATCCATTCTAGTTTGTTTCTTTAGACCAGTGCTTTCTATTATAGTATTTGCAATAACACCAAGTTCTTTTGCAAATGGGTCAAATTGTGCTGTTCCTTCTAGCTTAACACCCTTTGCACCTTTCAACTTTTTGATTAAATCTTTTGACTTGTCTCCTTCCGAAAATACTTTGCAAGTAATTGTACTGCTTCCGTCATACAAATCAAACATAACAAGCACTTTTCCACTTTTTAATTCTCTAGAATCTATATTTAAAATCTCACCATCTAACTGTACTCTTCCACTATCTACACTTAAATCAGCAACTTTTACTAATTGCTCTTTTAATTTTAGACTTCTACCAAATATTAATGGAGACTCTTCAGCAGGCTTTTCTTGTGGAACTTCTATTGACACACTAACCTCTTGAGAGTTAGCAGATGCGGCAGATTTGCCATCTTTTTTAGCTTTCTTTTCACCTTTGCTATTGTGGTTTGCCTCACTACTTTGTCCCAATGCTTCTCTTTCTTCTTCTGCCATTCTTTGTGTTTGCATAATAGCCTCTTTTTCAAGTTGCATTGCGTGCTGCATATATTCTTTAACTGCTTCTTCTGATATATTCTCTACAAATGTAATTTTGTATTTTTTTCCATATACATCTTCTATAATTTTTGAAAGGATTTGGTCAAAACCTTTTGCGTCAAGTACCATTTTTCCTTTCATAGCCATAAGAACAGTTATATTATTATTTTCTATTTTAATGGTACTATTTTTTAAAAAAGCTTTACTTAAAGGATGTTTATGTGCCATATAGCAAATTACATAGTTCCACTCTTGCTCTATATCTACTTCTATTTCCTTAGAATATTCTATTTTTATATTTGCTTCGAATATATTAAATCTATTTTTTAGGTATTGCTCAAAGTTATATATGTCTTCTATTTTTATAAATTCGTCTGCTGTTATTATAAGTTCTAGTCTATTTGTTTTTTTAAACAAGTTGATTGATTTAATTTTTGATGCATTTAGTGAAAAACTATTTGAATTATAATCCTTAAAAATTTCTTTAATTGTTTTTTCCATTAGTACATCTCCTATTTTGCGCAATTGAGGATGCACTCCTTTTGCACAGATAATACTTTATAAATTTGCTCTAAAAGATATAATTAATCTTGCGCAAAATGAGCGCACCCTCAATTGCGCAGTTAACTAATAATTCTGCCCACATCATTAAAAGCTACATAAATTGATAAAGTCATAAGTAGCAAAAATCCTACCATTTGAAGCTTTAATTCAAAGTTCTCTTTTAATGGTTTTCTTCTGATAGCTTCAATAATATATATTAAAACTTTGCCTCCATCTAGTGGTGGAAATGGTAATAAATTCGTAACACCCAGTGACATAGATATTAAAGCCATAATGTATAAGAAATCTATAATAGAACTTGTTTGTGCTACAACCTCAGAGATACCAATTGGTCCCATTAAGTCATTGACTGTAACTTCTCCTGTAAAAATTAGTTTTACACTTTCTACCATAGACATTATAAAACTGCCTGTCGAACTAACAGCAGTTCCCAAGTTTCCTGTAACAATCGCTACTAGCACAATATATAATATTATTGCAAATATTATATTAACAAGTCCTCCAGCTGCTACAACGGCAATTCTTTTTGGAATACTAGCCTCACTAAAAGAACCCTCTTCAGAAGAGCGTTCTTCTTCTCCAAGCATACTTACAAATCCACCAAGTGGAATTAATCTCAATGAATACTTGGTCTTTTTAGTTTCTTTTTTCCAGATAACAGGGCCAAAACCTATTGAAAATTCATTAACTTTTATTTTGCATAAACGTGCAACCCAAAAATGCCCTGCTTCATGTATTAAAATCAAAAAGCCAAGTATTATAATAATTTTCAAAACTGTAATAATAAGATCCATACCAACTATTCCTTAATAATTTCATACTAGTCCCACGTGGTAGATATATATTTTGTTCGAATACTTGGAGAACACAATATATATCTGTAAGCTCGATGGGACGGATTTTTGTATCAAATAATACTTAATAAAAAGTATGCAAAAGGCAAAATAAATATTACACTATCTATTCTATCTAATATTCCTCCATGTCCAGGGATTAAATTACTATAATCTTTAATTCCGCAATGTCTTTTAACACTTGAAGCAGCCAAATCTCCTATTTGGCTAATAACACTTAAGAATATTGAGATTCCAAATGCGTATGCATAATTAATATTCATATTCCAATATGTATTGCAAACCCAAGTATAGATCATAACCAATAGTATTGAGCCAAAGACCCCTCCCAAGCATCCTTCTATTGACTTATTTGGACTAAGTTCTGTGAATTTGTGTTTTCCAAAATTTTTGCCAATCAAATATGCAAATATGTCTGTTCCCCAAGCTGCAAAGAATACATACCAAATTAATATTTTTCCATTATTAAGACTGTCTCTTATTAATGGTGCAAACATTAGGAAAAATACTATGTAACAAACTCCAAACAGTGAAATTGCTATATCTGTTATATTATTTTTCATATTAGTCACAACAACTTGAGTAAATAATGCTAATATGTTAAATAATATTATTAAAGTTGTTGCTGGTAGCACATATTCGTTTGGAATTAAATGTATAAAGCAAATGAGTCCCGCCGTAACGTATCCAATCCATTGTATAGGGTTTGCTTTGCCTTTAAAAGCCTTATAGAATTCGTGCAAACTCATTATTGCTATTATACTTATAAACACATCCACTAAATATTTATTTCCAAATATTATTATTACTGCAAAAATTGGAAACAATATTATTCCTGATACAAATCGTTTTATGTTCATTTTTTTATCCTTTCAAGTTTATTTTCCTCCAAATTTTCTATTTCTTTGTTCAAAAATTTGAATTGCTTCTAATAGGTCCTCTTCTGAAAAATCAGGCCAATACTTATCTATAAATAAAAATTCTGTATACGCCAATTGCCATAATAAGAAATTGCTTATTCTAAGCTCTCCTCCAGGTCTTATTAGTAAATCAGGTTCTGGCTCTCCTTTTGTATATAAATTATCTGATATCAAATTTTCATTAATATCTTCAATTTTTATTTCACCTGACTGTACTCTAGTAGAAATATTTTTTACAGCCTCCACAATCTCTGCCCTTCCACCATAATTGAAAGCAATATTTAATGTTAAACCTGTATTGCTTTTAGACTTTTCTACTATATTATATATTTTTTTCTTTAAGTTATCACTTAAACTATCAATATCACCTAAAGCTCTAACTCTAATATTACGCAAACTATCTCTATTTAAAAATCTATCTAAATAGTTTTCAAGCAAAATCATTAGAGCTCCAACTTCTTCTTTAGTCCTTTTCCAATTTTCTGTTGAAAATGCATATACGGTTAAATACTCTAGACCAATTTGATTAGCAAACTTAGCAATTTTTTCCAGCGTCTCTGCACCTTGCTTATGCCCCAATCTCGTATCTAATCCTCTTTCCTTTGCCCAACGTCTATTTCCATCCATTATTATTGCTATATGTTTTGGCATTAACTCTTTATCTATATCTTCAATTGTCACTAATATTTCATTCCTTTCTGAAGGCACATATCTGATTGTAATTATTTTTCAATCATTCTCCTTATAAACTCATTACTTCTCTCTCCTTCTTATCAAGAAGGCTATCTATTTCTTCAACATATTTGTCAGTTAACTTTTGTATTTTATCCTCTGCAACTTTCAAATCGTCTTCAGAAATTTCAGAATTCTTTTGCATTGTTTTTGCCTCATCAAGTGCGTCTCTTCTTATATTTCTAATCATAACTTTTGCTTCTTCTGCCATTTTCTTAATATCTTTTACAATTTCTTTTCTTCTTTCCTCATTAAGCTCTGGGAAATTTAATCTAATTACTTTTCCATCATTATTTGGATTTATTCCTATATCAGATTTTAAGATTTCTTTTTCTATCTCTTTTAATACACTAACATCCCAAGGTTGTATAACAATCATTCTAGCCTCTGGTACAGAAATACCAGCCACTTGGTTAATTGGTGTTGGTGTTCCATAATAATCTATTTTTATTTTATTTAATATTGCAGGATTTGCTCTACCTGCTCTTACCTCTGCTAAATTTTCCTCAAAAACACTAATTGATTTCATCATTTTTTCTTCAAATTTACTATAATCCATAATTCATTTTGTACAAGCTAATTCTTGTACACTCCTTTCTTTATTTTATTTTCTTATTAATTATCTTATTTAATTAATGTACCTACTTTTTCGCCTTTTACAATTTTAATAATATTTTCAGGTTTTGCAATTTCAAATACAATTAGTTTAATATTATTGTCCCTACAAAGTGAAATTGCTGTTGAATCCATAACTTTTAGATTATCACTTAAAATATCTAAATATGTGATTTCGTCAAACTTCTTTGCATTCTTATCAACTTTTGGATCCGCAGAATATACTCCATCTATTGTTTTCCCCACCAAAATAACTTCTGCATCAATTTCGGCTGCTCTTAAAGCTGCAGCTGTATCTGTTGTAAAATATGGATTTCCTGTTCCACATCCAAAAATAACTACTCTGCCTTTTTCCAAATGTCTAACTGCTCTTCTTTTTATGTATGGTTCTGCAATTTCTCTCATTTCAATAGCTGTCTGAAGTCTTGTATATACACCTTTTTCCTCTAGAGCATTTTGAAGTGCTAATCCATTCATTGTCGTAGCAAGCATCCCCATATAATCAGAGGTGGTTCTTTCCATATTTTTATTTGCTCCTCTCCAAAAGTTACCACCTCCTACAACTATTGCAACTTCAGTTTTCATCTTAACAAGTTCTTTTATTTGCTCACAAATTTTATCTACTGTTTCTGTGTCGATTCCAGTTTTGTTTTCTCCTGCCAAAGCTTCTCCACTTAATTTCAAAAGAATCCTTTTGTACTTATTTTCAGGCAATTTACACACTCTCCTTACCTATTATTTTAATATCATATATTCTATCATATATTTTTAATTTTTCCACCATTTTTTAAAAATTTCTTAAGACTTTTTCTAAATTTTGCAGTGATATTTTTTATAATTTTGATAATACTATATTAAGAAGATATAGATATGTTATTTAAGAAAGGCTTTGACAATGAATCAAATACTTTTTAATCCTCAAAAAATTGCAAATAATTATCGAAAATTAAAAAGTTATAGGATATTATTTATTATTTTGCTATTTATAATTTTTATTCTTCTTTTCTCTTTATTCATAAAATTGAATAAAAATGACGTAGATGAGCAAATTTCAAAAAAACTATCTTCTTCCTATTCCGTTTCGACATTATACTCCGATAATTCTACTATAACTACTACTTTAGATAATGATCCTTTTGTTATCGGAATTATAAAAATTGATAAAATAAATCTAAACTATTCTATTCTTTCTGTTAGTAATAATGATTTATTAGATATTTCTGTTTGTAGATTTGCTGGCCCAATGCCAAATGAGATAGGAAATCTGTGCATTGCAGGTCATAATTATGTAGATTATAAATTTTTTAGTAGATTAAATGAACTCGAATTAGGGGACAATATAACAATTTTCGGATTAAATGGAGTCTCAAAAGACTACACTATATATGATATATATGAAATAAAGCCAAGTGATACCTCCTGTACCTCACAAGATACAAATAATTTAAGGATTGTAACATTAATTACTTGTAACAATGTAAATGGCAAAAGACTAGTAGTGCAAGCAAAAGAAATACCTTGAATTTTGGAAAGCTCAAGGTATTTCAATTTATTTTATGATCTATAATCTCTTATTTTCTTATACGCATAGATTGCTAGAACAGCACAAACTATTATGAAGAACACAACTGTTATGTCTTCTGTTACACCAGTTTGAGGTAGTTCATTATTTGCTGTTGTATTAGTTCTATTTGTATTAGGTTGAATAATAGTTGTTTCATTGCCTCCTGTTACGTTACCTGTTTCATTTGTTGTAACATTTTGAGTGTTTGTGTCAGTTTGATTTGTTGTATTAGAGTTATTGCCACCAATTAAATCATCCAAGTCAATTATGTTTGTATCAGTTGCATAAACTTGTACACTAATTAATCCTAGAATTGCAAATATAACTACTAATAAAATTACAATTTTTTTTGTTTTTAACATATCTTTTCTCTCCTTCTTCTTTAGATATATTTCTCTTATTATTTATCATTTTCTGTATTTTATACATAAATAATAAACACCTACAAAACTATTGTACTATTTTTTTATTTCTTCGTCAAGTTTTTTTAAAATTTTTTTATTTTTTTATTGCATTGTTACAGTTCACAGTTTATTTTTGGAGAAGAAGTATATAACTGTAAATTGTAACTACACATTAAATCTAAATAGCACAATATCTCCTTCTTGCATTATATAATCCTTGCCCTCTGAGCGAACTAAGCCTTTATCCTTTGCTGCATTCATACTTCCTTCTCTAATTAAATCCTCATAAGATACAACCTCTGCTCTTATAAAGCCTCTTTCTATATCACTGTGGATTTTTCCTGCTGCCTGAGGTGCTTTTGTACCTTTCTTTATTGTCCATGCTCTAACTTCTGGTTCTCCAGCTGTTAAAAATGACATTAATCCTAATAAATTATAACTTGCCTTAATAACTTTGTCTAGTCCTGATTCTTCAAGTCCAAGTGCAGATAACATTTCCTTCTTATCTTCTCCATCTAAAGAAGCTAGTTCTTCTTCTATTTTTACACATAATGGAATTACTTCTGCATTTTCAGTTTTAGCATATTCTACTACTTTTTTTACATTCTCATCTTCAAACGGATTTGAAAGTTGTTCTTCTGAAATATTGGCAATATAAAGAATTGGCTTCATTGTAAGTAAATATGTGTCTTTTAAAATTTCTTGCTCTTCTTCATTAAAAGTCATTGTTCTTACAGATTTACCTGATTCCAATGTTTTTTTTATGTTTTCAAACAATTCTACTTCTTGCTCATATTTTTTATCAGCTTTTAATTTCTTTTTAGCATTATCTAATTTTTTATCTACTGTTTCTAAATCTGCAAATATCAATTCTAAGTTTATTGTTTCTATATCCCTTTTAGGGTCAATACTTCCATCAACGTGTACAATATTTGGATCTTCGAAACATCTTACAACTTCTACTATACTGTCTACTTCTCTTATGTGAGACAAGAATTTATTTCCCAATCCTTCTCCCTTGCTAGCACCTTTTACTAATCCTGCTATATCTACAAATTCTATAACTGCATAAGTAGTTTTTTTTGCATTGTACATTTTTGTAAGTACTTCTAATCTTTCGTCTGGTACTGGAACAACTCCGACATTTGGTTCTATTGTGCAAAATGGATAATTTGCACATTCTGCTCCAGCATTTGTTATTGCATTAAACATTGTACTTTTGCCTACATTTGGTAGTCCTACAATTCCTATCTTCATTTTATCTCCTCTCTTAATAGCTGTTTTTATTAATGCTTTGAATTATATTATTTGATTTTACTCTGTCACAGGGTAGCATTATTGGATGCATTTTCGTCAGCTGTTATGTTTGTATCGGTTGAGTTATTATTACCACCATCAGCAGTGGTATTTGTATCCGTTATGTTATTGCCTCCATCAACAGTAGTGTTTGTGTCTGTTGTGTTGTTGTTTTCTTCTTTACTTTCCTCTTCTTCTAACTGTTTTAAATATTTTGGCCAAGGATTATTTTTATTAGGATCAGTTGGATCCCATCCTCTTACATTTTCAGGCGCACTTGAAATTTTTCGTGCTGATGACTTTCCAAGCGGTCCTGGATTTGAACTAGAATAGAACTCTACTATTGTTCCTGCTCCAACATTATTATATATCCACAAAGAATCTTTCGAAGTCAATCTAACACACCCTAAAGACGCTTTTGTTCCTAGCTTGTCATATTCTTGTCATATTCCCAGTATTCTAGAGAAGATAAATCTCCCTGAGTAATATATGGAACTGAATGAAATAATATATTTCCATCTATTTGAGTTACATAGTGTCCAAATACATCGCCAATCATCCTAAGCCATTCCCATCTATATCCTATCGTATATGTACCAGACGTTGGTGTATGCGTACCGGTTGAGCAAACCATTGCTTTTACTGGAACTGTGTAATCTCCATTTTCATCTTTTGTATATATATTTACAACTTGTGCTCCATAATTTACTTTAATGTAATACTTTTTTGTATACGATTGCTCAGCTTTATTTTCTGTCTTATTGTCATTTTTATTGTTTTCTTTCCCGTCTTTTTTATCTTCTTGTTCTTTTTCCAGATTTGCTAAATCTTCTTGAGAAGTAACATTATCTATTGTAGCAAATTCCTCTTTAGTAGCAGAATCACCTCTGTTTATAGATTGAGAATTCACATTACTATTTACAGCAGCTAATCTAGTATAACGTATGTACTCGCAAGTTCCTATTGCTAATGAAAATGTAATGACCATACATACTAATATAATAAAAGCTGCTGTTTCATCCTTAATATTTTTTTTCATTGAATCTTTAAACTTTCCCACTTTTAAATTTTTCTCCTTCTAAGGATTTTTGGAGCTTCCAGACGGAATCGAACCGTCGACCCCAGCCTTACCATGGCTGTGCTCTACCTACTGAGCTATAGAAGCATCTACCCTTTTCTAAACAAAGTACTGAAATCGCCTATATTAATAATTTGAGTTTTACACTGTAATGAGAAAAACTAAAAAACAATGGCGATTTCAACTATTGCTGTAATATATAAATAGAAGTTTCATATTAGGTAAAATGCTATTTTTAGCAAAATTTCTAATCTTTATCTAATCCTTTTACAGCTTTTTTACGTATACGCTGTATAGCATTATCTATTGACTTTACAGGAGTTTGTAAATCTTCTGCTATTTCTGTATAGCTTTTACCATTTATGTATTTGCTTAGCACTTTCTTTTCAAAATCACTAAGTGACTTATCAATGGTATCTTCTACTTTTTTATAGTATTCTTTTTTCGTTATTGTATCTAATGGATCTTCTACTAAAGCGGAATCAAATACATCTATCAAAGCTGTATCGCTATCGCTTTCTTCTTCATTATACGCAGAAATGTTTAATGATAAATATGAATTTAGAGGTAAATGTTTTTGCCTGTTTGACGATTTAATTGCTGTAATCAGTTGTCTTTCTATGCACATATTAGCAAAACTTTTGAAAGAACTTTTCATTTCCGGTTTATAGCTTTTTATTGCTTTAAATAAACCAATTAATCCTTCTTGAACAATGTCATCTCTTTCTGCTCCAATTATAAAGTATTTACTAACTTTGATGTTTACAAGTTCTTTATATCTATTTATTAAATAGTCAAAAGCTAATTTATCTCCAGACCTAATAATTTCTACTAAATCTTCATCTTTTATGTTGTCATAATCTTTATTTTCTGAGTATAAAACATTTGCATTTTCCATTTGTATAAAGAATACCTCCTGAAGTTTCCTATGCTGTTATTATAAGCCAGCTGACTTTTTTAGTCAATAGAAAATTGATATTTTCTTTAATTTGTGCTAATATATTGTTACAATTTACGGCCCTTGAAATAAAAAGCAAACAATGTATGTTTTAAAATAAGGATGTGAATTGTAGCAATACATTAGTACAGGAGGAATTTCAAATGGCTTATGATGGTTTAGTAAATTATTCAGTTGTTCAAGAGTTAAAAAGCAAATTAATAGACGGTAAAGTTGATAAAATATATGAACCAAATTCAGAGGAAATTGTTTTAAGTATATATTCAGAAGGTATAAAATATGCTTTAGATTTAGTAGTTAATTCACATTATTATAGAGCTAATTTAACTACAAATGCTAAGCCCAACCCTTCTCAAGCTCCCAATTTTTGTATGACTCTTAGAAAATATTTAATAGGAACACATATAACTAATATATATACTAATAACCTAGAAAGAATTATTTTTATAGATTTTGAAGGATACAATAAATCAAAGGATTTTTCTAATAAAAGGCTAATTATTGAGTTAATGGGAAAATACAGCAATATAACTTTGGTTGATAATAAAAATATAATATTGGATTCTTTAAAGCATTTTTACATTAATTCTGGTTCACATAGAAATGTATATCCAGGTGTGGTTTTTGAGTTACCAAACTCTGATAAAATAGATATATTCGAGATTAAAGATTGCGACGAGTTTTTCACAGTTTTAGAAAACAATTCGAAAAGACTAGAAACTGACAAATTATCTAAAATTATTCCTAATACATTTACTGGAATAAGTACATCTTCTATTTTAGCTTTTGAAGAAATTTTAAGTATACCAGATTCTTGTAGCAAAGAGTCAAGCAATTCTCTATTCGAATATATTATGAGCATTATTAATAATACAGATAATACTATTTGTATTGAGTATGGCAAAGATTACTGTTTAAAAATTGCAAAAGACTATCAAGAAGACGATTTTAAAAAGATTTATATTGATGCTGAAGTATCAACTAAAAGTAAAAACGATATAAATAGTCTTGAAATGGCTAATAATGAAGTTAATACAAGTGAAGTCAATAGTAACAATACAGACTTCAAAACAAATAGATTACAAATCAATTTCTTTTTAGACGATTATTATACCAATAAAGAAACTAAGGCTATTTTTACAAATTACAGAGATAATCTTTTGAAGTTGATTTTAAATAAATTGCATAAACTTAATAATAAGTTAGACACCATTAATAGCAAATTACAGGAATGCAAAGAAGCCGAAAAATACAAATTATATGGAGAGCTTATTACATCTAACTTATATAGAATTGACGACCATAACAAGAGTTCAATCACATTAGAAAATTATTATGACAATAATAATCTAATTGAAATGCCACTTGATAGTAGCATCTCCCCTTCTATGAATGCTAAAAGATTTTTCAAAAAATATAAAAAATTAAAAAATGCTAAATCTATTGTAGACGAGCAAAAAAACTCAATACTTGCAGAAATAAATTATTTAGAAAGCATTGTTTATGAAATAAACTCTGCGCAAACAATACTTGATATAGATAGCATATATAGCGAAATTCAAGAGTCAGAATTAAAATTAGTCAATCGTCAAAAAGTAAATAATAAAAAACAGAAATTTACTCAAAAGCAAAATAACTTTGGAGAGCCTTTGCAATTTAATATAGATGGATTTACTGTTTTAGTTGGCAAAAACAATAAACAAAATGATTATATTACTACAAAACTAGCATCAAAAGACGACATATGGCTTCACGTAAAAGATTTCCACGGTAGTCACGTAATTCTTAGAACAGAAAATAAAGTTCCTTCGCAGGAAACGATTAATAAATGTGCTAAACTTGCTAAGGATTATAGTAAAGCAAATAGTTCTGCAAATGTACCAGTAGATTATACTTTTGTAAAAAATGTAAGAAAGCCAAATGGAAGCAAACCTGGTATGGTAATTTATACAAATAATAAAACTGTTATTGTGAAATAAAACATAATGCGTGAGGAGGTGTATTCTACACCTCCTCTCTTTTGTGGAGTTTATGAAACTCCGGTCGTGAACTTATTCGATTAGCTGGCCACCTGAGACCAGCCGCTCGATGTTGAACTGCTCTTTCAGCTTTTTGGCTACCTCACGGTAACCTGAGCCTTGGACTCCTGCCAACCCAACATACAGAGTGTTGGTCTCGGCATTGAAGGAACCACCATCGTACTTCATTCCGTACTTTCGAACGAAGTCGGAAATCAGCTCGTACGCCCGTCTGTTGTGTTTAGAGCTAATAGCTCCATCCTTCAACGGCAAGGTTCTGATTTCGTTTTTCATTTTTTTCGTAGTTGTTGTCATAAAATTCACAACCTTTCAAATATTTATCCATAACTTGATGGATATACTTTATTATAGCATTTTTTTTATAATAATGCAAATTTTTATTTTGTAATAGCACCTTGTATTTTTTCCTTTAATGTGCTATAATAAAGTATATCCTAAATAAGGATAAATTTTTAGAAAAGGTTGGGTTAAACTATGATGAAGGCTCTAACGAACGAAGAACGGACCAAAATGCTCAGTTGTGAGGACGGTGTCATAAGCAGAAAACACAACGCCGATTTTTACAATGCACTCGAAAGCTTTTGCTATCCGAATTACGGTGTGCATTTTGAAGGTGGTTGCTATGATTCCGCCAATGATACTTACTATCTTGGCTTTTCCGGAATTCCCGGAACTGGATATGATATCTTGGCAAAGAAGGTGCGTGAGCACTTTGGAATCGTGAATATGTACGCAGATGGCATACGTGTGAGATAACTCAACTAGAAGCCTGATTTGGGCTTTCCTAAAAAGAGGAAATGTGAAATACATTTCCTCTTTTTAGTTCAGGACTAAATTTGTATCTTGCATTATTTTACATAATATGTTATAATTTTACACAGTTACACAATGTTGTAACTAATAAATTTTAGGAGGGTCCGGTATGGCCAAAATCGTTCAAGTACGGATATTCCCAAATATCAACAGAAAATCAAGCCTGTTAAACTTTTTAATTCCAATTGATATTGATTGGAATGACGAAACTGCAAAGGATGATATCCTTGACCAGTTGCTGTACAAGAAACTACCTCAACAATATATCGAGGAAAATGGATTGATCAAAAAAATAAGAAAAAAAGTTGGCAAAACCGATATCGCGTTGGTAAAAAACAACACTGGTGTATATGTTGCAATTTTTGCCTATGGCATTTCTAATGACAAGGTAACAGAGACTTTGAGCCACGTGCGAGAGCTCGTTGGAACACTTAAAGTACTTTCCACACCATATTACCCTAGTGAATAACTCCTAGAAAAGCACCTGTAAATTACAGGTGCTTTTTTTGATTACATAGCTTCTTCATATAATTTAATAAAATCTTCTCTTGTAACTTCTCTTGGGTTTCCTGGTTTGCAAGGATCTTCCATTGCTTTATCGGCAAGCATTGGTATATCTTCTTGCTTTCCTCCAACCTCTCCTACTGTTTGAGTTATTCCAACTTTTTCTGATAAATCTTTTATTTTCTCGCAGAAAGTTTTGATAACTTCTTCTTTAGTAAATTTAGTTGCATCTGTATGGAAAGCCTGAGTTAAAATTTCTCTGTATTCCTCATAACTTGTTTCTCCATTGAATTTCATAACTGTTGGAAGAAGTATAGCATTTGCTAAACCGTGAGGTGTATCATATACAGCTCCTAATTGATGCGCCATAGAGTGAACTATACCAAGACCAACATTTGAGAATGCCATACCTGCTATATATTGGCCAAGCCCCATATTATTTATTGCTTCTTGGTCTCTTTCATTTACAGCTTTCTCTAGGTTATCATATATTAATTGAATAGCTTTCATAGAAAACATTTGTGACATTGTATTTCTATTTTTTGTAATATATCCTTCTATTGCATGTGTTAAAGCATCCATTCCTGTTGAAGCAGCAATAGATTTTGGCATAGAAGCCATAAGCTCTGTATCAACTATTGCAATAATTGGAATGTCGTGCTCGTCAACACATACCATTTTTATTTCTCTTTCAGGGTCTGTTATAACATAATTTATAGTAACCTCTGCAGCTGTTCCAGCTGTTGTTGGAAGTGCTATAATTGGTAATCCTTTATTTTTTGTATTAGATGCACCATTTAAAGAAACTACATCTGCTCTATCAGGGTTTGTCATAATTATGGATATTGCTTTTGCAGTATCTATACTTGAACCTCCACCTACTGCAACAATTAAATCTGCACCAATTTCTTTGCACATTGCTATACCTGCATTTACATTTGCGATTGGTGGGTTTGGAAGTACATCATGATATACTCCATATTCAATTTTTGCTTCATCTAATATATCTGTTACTTTTTTGCTAACTCCTACTTCATATAAAGATTTGTCTGTAACTACTAAAACTTTTTTAAATCCTCTATTTTTAATCTCATCTGCAAGAACACTTCTTGCACCTTCTCCAAAATAAGATGTTTCATTTAAAACAAATTTTGTAACCGCCATTTTAATTTCCTCCTATTAAATTAACTTTTATTCTTGGCAAAACAATACATTTTAGAAAAAAGAAATTAAACATAGAATTGAAAGTAATTTGAGTATAGAGTTTGTTTTGAAATTTTAATAGGGAATCTCACACACTTGTGAGGACGCTATCAAATTTTCAAATATAAACTCTACGAAAATTAGCTTGAACGACATGTTAATTGAATTTTTTCTAAAAGTATTGTTTTTATTTTTCCTTAGTTGTGGACAAAAGTCAGTAGTTCTTTTGTCCACGATTATTAAAGTATATTCTTCAAAATAATTGTCTTAATTCTACTCATTTCTTGAAGTGTTGTAAGAACACCTTCGTTTCCTATACCACTGTGTTTCCATCCGCCAAATGGCATTTCGAATGAGCGATAGAAGCTTGCACCATTTACTATTGCGCCACCACATTCTAGTCTATCTGCAATTTTCATTCCTAAAGAATAATCTTTAGTTATTACACATCCGCATAGACCGTAAGAAGATTGGTTCGCAATTTCAATTGCTTCTTCCACAGTATCAAATCCTATAACAGAGATTACTGGTCCAAAGATTTCCATATCTTTTGCAACTTCCATATCTCTTGTTACATTATCTAATATTGTTGGATAGTAGTATGCGTCTTCTCTCTTTCCTCCGCAAACTATTGTAGCACCTTCTGCTACCATTTGATTTACTTGCTCTTCAATTCTCTTAGCAGCATTTATATTAATCATTGGTCCCATATCTGTATCTTCTTTTGTTGGATCTCCAACTTTTAAGTTAGAAATAACTTCTTTCATTCTTTCTATAAATTCTGCCTTTCTTGAATTATGAATTAAGAATCTTTTACTTGCACAGCAAACTTGTCCGCCATTGTATAATCTTCCCCAGATGGTTTCTTTTACTGCTAAATCCATATCTCCATCTTCTAAGAAAATGAATGCATCATTTCCACCAAGTTCTAGCATTACATGTGTTAGGTTTTGTGAGCAAGTTCCCATTGTTTGGATACCTGCTGCAGTTCCACCTGTTAGAGATACTAAATGTACTCCTGGATGACGAGCTAATGCTTGTCCTGCTTTTGGGCCGTCACCTGTTAATATTTGAATACATCCTGCTGGAACTCCAGCTTCTAACATTAATTTTACATATTCAATTAATGTTAATGGGTTATAGTTTGATGGTTTTACAATTATACTATTTCCCATAAGTAGTGCTGGTGGCACTTTTTGACAGAATAAGTCACTTGGGAAGTTAAATGGTATAATTGCTGCAATAACACCTATTGGATATCTTTTTGTGATTTGCATTGTTTTTTCTTGACCAGCTTCTTGTCCTGCTGGAATGCTTTCTCCATATAAGTGTTTTGCTCTTTCTATAAATGCTCTAACACCTATTCTAACATTTGCTATTTCTCCTCTAGCCTCTTTGATAGGCTTCCCTGTTTCTGCTGTTAGCAATTGTGCTAGTCTTTCTTTATTTTCTTCTACCAAGTCAACAAATTTATATAATTTGTCAGCTCTTTCATGAATTGGCACTTCTGCCCATTTCTTTTGCTCTACCATTGCAACTTTTACAGCTTCATCTACATCTTCCTCTGTAACATTTGGAACTGTATCGATAAGCTCACTTGTTGCTGGGTTTACAACTTCTATTTTAGCTCCATTTGAAGCTTCTTTCCATTCATATCCAATTAAATTTTTCATGCTAGTTTCCCTCCTTTTTTTATCTTGTGTCTCTTCATTGTTCTGAGATTTTATAACTTGCTTAGAATTAAGTGCCATATTCCAGCTATTTACTTTTTTATTTAATTCATATAACGCCGTACTTTGTTCTCTGGCACTTTTTTCTAAATCAAATGCTATATCTTCTTCTAAATCCTGCGTCATATTCTGACTGTCTACATTCTCAGTAGACGTTTGCATTCATTTTGCTATAGCTGTGAAAGAAAGCATTAATCCTCCACAAGTATTTGCTCCGTGATCTCTTGAACCATATTCACCAAATGTAAATATTGTCATAAATGGAACATCACCGGCTTCTTTCTTTAATTGTTTTGCAACTTCGTCTATTCTATCTCCAATTCCTAACTTTCTTCCACCGCAGTGAACTAGTAAATATGCTCCAACATCTTGTTTTAAGTTCTTTTTAGCTTCTTTCATAGCTTTGCCAGTAGAATCAATTAGCTCGTCAACAGTTGCTTCCATTTGAATTACTGCTGTGTTTACTGCTAAATTGTTTCCTATATTCATTGAATAATCATCATTTCCATTCATTGGGTGACGAATTGCTACTAAATCTCCCAATCTATCTTTTACTCCAAGTGGTGCTAATATTGTTTGAGAAAGTAAGTTACCACCTGCTAAATCTTTTAATTTTTTGCCTGTCCAAGAAGAATATTTCTTCATTGCAGGTTCTCCATCTATTTCTACTAATGTTCTTTTTCCACTTATTTTTGTAATAACACCTGAATTTGTTGTTTCGTGATATGCACCTGTGTACACATTTGCCATTGGCTTATCTGTATAGAAGAATGCTACAGCACATCCATCAGAAAATACTGTATCATTTGTGTAAATACTCCACTCTCCTGATACTGTGTTATCTGCTGCACTACCTCCAAAGAAAGGTACTCTACCAATAACATCTTCAATTCCTTTTAGATAATCTTCCTCTTCTGCTGGAGAAGCTACCATATAGAAATAAGCTGGTGCTTTATCTTGTCCTGCTTTTTCCATTGCTTCTTTTGCAAGCATTCTACCTGTTGCTCTTGCATCTTTTTGTTTTGCTGATCCTGCAACTCCTACAGTTGTATCTGGATCTCCAATTGCCATAATTCCTACAAATCCATTTGGTGAAGAAATATATCCATCTGGAACTATAATTCCTCCACTTGATGTACAACCAATAATTGGTGCTGTACCAAGTTCAGCTTTCGCTCCCTCTAGTACTTTCTTAACATCATTATCAGCTGATGTGTAAACAAATGCTACCTTTGTTTGAACTAAATCTACGACAGCCTTCTTTGCTGAGGCTCTTCCTGCTTCAAAATTATCTGCTTCTGTGCTCCATCCAATGTTTGCTTTTAACATATAAATTCCTCCTTTGTCTTTAATAAATTTATATATAAATTCATTATAACCGAATTATATACTTAATATTCTTTTTTGACAATAATTTTTACAAAAAAGTCACAAATTTTTTTATATAGCAAATCCATTGCTAAATTTATAAAAACATTGTATACTATTAGCATAGCACATTTTTATTTTAAACAAAAAGGAGCTGTGATTATGAATATAATCTTGCCAACTCAAAATCTTCGGACTAATCGTTTGAGGATTGAAAACGGTATTTTGTATTTGCGGTATGGCCAATCATTCCAGGACATAATGTATGATTTAACATACTTTATGAAGGGTAAAAATTTTTGTTACTACTGTAAGAAAAAAGTTCCACGGAACCAGATAACTATGGATCATTTTTATCCGCGTTGTACTGGCGGACCTACTATTCCACAAAATTTGTACCCCGCTTGTAAAAAATGTAATACAGAAAAAGCCAATATGACTTATGGTCAATTTCTCGATTATTTAGAATTGACTACTGAGGAGCAACAAAAGAAATATCGGTTAAGAATTAATTCAATAAAAAAAGGATTAAATGCTATTGGAATGTATGAATTTCCATATTCTTGGATTACTCCAGTAAAGGTTTCAGAAGTTCATACCCAAATAGATTTTGCCAATATTTCTGAAACAAAGTTCAAAAAAGAAAAAGCATATTACAAAAAACATCACAACTTTAAGAAACCTATTATATTAGACAGAAATTTATATTCTCTTGATGGTTTTTATGTGCTGTTTGTAGCCAAGGCGTGTGAAGTTGATTATATCCCTGCCATAATTTTAGAAAATGTAGAGATTCATACTTCAAATTCAAAATAAAAAGGAAGGTGGCTTAGTCCACCTTTCTTTCATTTTTCATATACTTTTCAAATTCTCCTTTTGGAAGTGGTTTTGAATAATAATATCCTTGTATAACATCACAACCATTTTCTAGCAAGTATTCCCTTTGTTCTTTTGTTTCAACTCCTTCAGCAATTGTTGTAAGTTGTAAGTCTTTTGCTATGTTTAGTATATAATCTATAATGTTTTTTTCGCTTTTGCCTATTCTATCTACAAATGACTTATCTATTTTTAATATGTCTGCTGGCATATCTTGAATAGTGCTTAATGAAGAATATCCTGTTCCAAAATCGTCAATTGAAATTAAAAAGCCTAGTTTTTTCATTTTATTCATTACTTCAATTATGTCTATTCCCGCTTCCACAGTAGCACTTTCGGTTATTTCTAAATCTATCTGATTTGGATTAACATCATATTTTGCTGCTATCATTCTGTATTTTTCTAAAAAGTGCTCATCCAAAAAATGCTCTCTTGAGACATTTACAGAAACTATCAATTCTTTTCCATAAGTCTCTTTCCATCCTTTTATATCTGCACACACTTGCTCAAAGACATAAGCGTCTAACTTTAATATAAATTTATTTTTTTCGAACAATGGTATAAATTCATTTGGCGGAACTAAGTTTCCATTATGCTCCCATCTTACTAGTGCCTCTGCTCCATATAAAGTTTCTGTTTTTGTGTAAAGTTTTGGCTGGTAATATACTTTAAATTCCTTGTTTTCTAATGCTTTATGCATTTCGTTTTCAATTTTACTTTCTCTTTCAATTTTTCTTTCTATTTGTTTGTCATATATATAGAACTTATCAAAAACATCACCCTTTGATGCAGAATGTGCAATTATGGCTTTATCCATTACTTCTGAAATATCTTTATCCGCTTCTTCCAATTTATATATACCTACGTTCACAGAAAGATTGTATACATTTCCATCTAATTTTAGATTTTCAATGCTTCTTACCATTTTATTTAATATTTTGTGAATATCTTCACTATATTCAAATAACATAACAAAATAGTCATTTGAGTATCTACAAATCAAGCTTTCTTTTCCCAATATTTTTTCTAACTCTTCTCCTATGCCACAAAGGATTGTGTCTCCTGTTTTATATCCATAAGCTTTATTTATCATTTTGAATTTATTTATATCTAATACAGCGACATACGTATTATCACTTTTCTCTTTATCCAGTTTTTCTTGTCCTGCTTTTCTAAAATAATAAATATTACCTTTTTTAGTAATTGGATCTATATACGCATATTCAAATAATTGTTTTTGCTTTTTATTATTTGCAAGTACAATATACACACAAATTGCAACAATAATTAGGATTACTATTATAGTTAATATAAATGTGGTAAGTAACGCGTTATTTATTTCTCCTGCAATTGCTTTTGAAGGAATGAATGTAACTATTGCCCAATCATTTGCACCGATATCTTGATATACCATATAGTACTGCCCAGAAGAAGTTTGCATTGTTCTTGTACCTGATACTCCGTTTTTTATATTCTCTTCGATAGTATTTTTATTTTGCTTAAATCTTTCCTTTGAAGTTCCTACTAAATCTTGTTCTAAATTTTCTATTAAATTACCTGATTCTTTATCAATATTTGCAGCAACAACAATATTTGCATTTTTGTCTACAATATAGCTAAATCCTCTTCCCTCAAATATCTTATTAGAAAAAATATCTTTGTACGAATCTGTTTTTACTATTAAAAGAATGGCTATTTTTTCTTGTTTTATTTCAATTGCTTGAGAATATATATTAATTTCTTCACCATCTATTTTACTTATTCTGTTTTCTGAAATGTGAATTTCGTTATTCGAAAAAAAGTTATCCTTTTCATCTGAATAATCCACTTCATAACCATCATTTGTTATTGTCTTTCCATCTTCATACATAATAGCCATTCTAATAAAATTGCTTGTTACATTACTTCTTTGATATTTATCGAAGATTTTATCTTCATCAACAATATTATCTATCAAAATTTCATTCGTAATTTCTTGTAATACCGCCTTCTGCTCAGCAATTTCAGTTTTTAGACTATTTGCATCATTTTTTACAATAGTCTCTATACTATTATTAGTATTAGCCTCTACTCTATCTAGCATATATGTCATATATGCTATTCCCACAACAATCAAAAATAAAAATATTAAAATAATTACAACAATTTGTTTTCTTCTTTGCTCCACCTGCATTCTCCTCTATTTAAATTGAAATATGTATGTAATTCCACGTGAAGGATAAAACGGATTTTAAAAATCATTTAATAGTTTCATTTTTTCTTCCATATCTGCTTTTCCTGCATCATATAACTTTTGTAGCTTTTCCTTATCTTTTTCTAGTCTAGATACAGTTACCGGTTCCTTTGGCGCAATTACTATTATTCTTCCCTTTTTTTCTAATTCGTTAATATGTTCTTTTAAAGTGTTATATCTCTCTGGCATTGTACATAGTTTTTCAACTAACTTTGGATATTTATGATATACTCTTTTATATAGACTCTTCATAGTTCTAGAAACTTCGGGTTTTCTGTAATTTCTATCTCTGGTAAGCACTACCAATATGTTCTTATGTCCCTCTTTTATAGCCCAATCGACTGGTATTGGCATTGTAACTGCTCCATCTAAATAGTGGTTATTACCTATTTTTACCATTTTAGAACATAGTGGCATACTAGATGACGCTTGTACAACTTTAAATACATCTTCTTTGCAATCACTTTTTTCTACATATTCTGTTACTCCCATTTCGCAATTAGTTATAACAGAAATAAATTTTTGTTCTGAAAATTTAAAGGTCTCATAATCAAAAGGATACTTATTTTTAGATATATCATTGAACAGATAATTATATCCTATAAGTCCACCTTCTTTTTTCAAGGCCTTCAGCCCTATGTATTTCGGGTCGTCACAGTATTCTAGATTTAGTTTAGCACTTCTTCCTATTTGTTTTGAAACATAATTCATTCCAGTCAGAGCTCCAGCAGAGACACCAAGTATATAATTTGCTTCTATATTATATTTCATTAGTACATCCAAAACGCCTGATGTATATAGGCTTCTTAGAGCTCCTCCTTCTAGTATTAAAGTTAAATCTTCCATTGCAATTTTTCTCCTTTCTCCAAAGAACAAATCGACATATTCTAATCCCTTTTTTCTTTCTCTGTCATTATATTAAAATTCCTTTCGTATTTGTAATTTAATCTTTATAACTGGTCTTATTTTTAGTAATTTTACTCTTTATTAGTTTTATAAAAACCACAATTGAAATTATTACGCAAACACAAATTACCGCTATTATGCCTACATTTATATTCTCTATTGTTTCATAATTTTCTTCTTTTATTATATTTTCTTGAATTTCATTTAATATTTGTTCATTCTGTCCATTCTCTATTGAATTTGAAATATCCTCTTCAATAGAATCAGTTTCAGGTTTTTCGGTTGAAGTTCCATTTGTAGTTTCAGAATTTATAACTTCAGAATCCAAAACACTATCTGTTATATTCGATTCTGCTTCTGATGTATTTTGCGTTTCGTCATTTGTTCCTAGCGTCCCTTGTTCTATTCCACTACTACCCAAATCCGCATTAGGCATAAGCATATTTTTTTGATACAATCTATTTGCTGTAAATAATATAGCTCCTATCAATACTAAAGATATATTTCCTATTAATATTTTTAAAGTATGAATAGAAGTATAATACTTCCACTGAACTGTACCAATCGGCATTTTTAGCAATTTAGAAATATCTTTAAATGTCATTCCAGAAATTATTTTTAGAGAAACAATTTCTCTTTCTTTCTCTCCAAGCCTTTTTATTATCTTATTGTATGTATCTTTATTAATTATATCCTCAAAATCTTTATCTTCTGCTGGCAATTCTTCTAGCGTTTCTACACTAATATGATTTTTATGTTTTAATATAAAGTTTATAGACTCATTTTGGGTTAGAGTATATAACCAGCTTGCTTCATTACTACTTGGCAAATTTTCTTTTTTCATTTGGAAAATTTTAGTGAACACAGTTTGCACAACATCTTCGCTATTTTCTTTGTTTTTTAAAATAGAAAAAGCCACACCATAAATTACCTTATTATATTTTGAATATAGTTCATTAAATCCTTCATTTCTATTTTCTTTAAGTTTATTAAATATATCACTCAATTCTTTTTTATTGATATTACTCATATAACCACCATTTAACTGTTTCTAATTTAATTCTTCTAATTCAGTTTCTATAATACTATATCACAAAAAAATAAAATACTCCATACTTTTAGTATGAAGTATTTTATTTTTTTGGATAATTAGTTTTATTTAGCATAATCTACTACTCTAGTTTCTCTAACTATATTAACCTTTATTTGACCAGGGTATTCCATTTCATTTTCAACTTTTTTAGCAACATCTCTTGCTAACAATACCATTTGGTCGTCTGATATCTTTTCTGGTTTAACAATAATTCTAATTTCTCTACCAGCTTGTATTGCAAAAGATTTTTCAACACCATCAAATGAGTCTGCAATATTTTCAAGTGATTCCAGTCTCTTTATGTATGTTTCCAAAGTTTCTCTTCTTGCTCCAGGTCTTGATGCTGAAATTGCATCAGCTGCTTGTACTAAAACAGCTTCTATTGTTTGTGGTTCCACATCTCCGTGATGTGCTTGTACAGCATTTATAACTTTTTCATTTTCTTTATATTTCTTTAATATTTCAACACCAATTTCAACGTGTGTTCCTTCCATATCGTGGTCTAAAGCTTTTCCGATGTCATGTAATAGTCCAGCACGTCTTGCAAGTTTTGGATCTAATCCAAGCTCTTCTGCCATAATTCTAGCCAAGTTAGAAACTTCTATTGAATGATTTAAAACATTCTGTCCATAACTTGTTCTATATCTAAGCTTTCCAAGTAATTTTACTAAATCTGGATGTAAACCTACAACACCAGTTTCTATAACAGCTCTTTCTCCTTCTTCTTTTATGGTATTTTCAACCTCTTCTTTGGCTTTTTCTACCATTTCCTCAATTTTTGATGGATGGATTCTTCCATCTTCAATTAATTTTTCAAGAGCTATTTTTGCCACTTCTCTTCTTAGTGGGTCAAATCCTGATATTACAACAGCCTCTGGTGTATCGTCTATTATTAGGTCTATTCCTGTTAAAGTTTCTAAGGCTTTTATATTTCTACCTTCTCTTCCTATAATTCTACCTTTCATATCATCATTTGGAAGTGAAACGATTGAAACTGTTGTTTCTGATGTATGGTCAGCTGCACATTTTTGTATAGCATAACCAATAATTTCTCTTGCACTTTTGATTGCCTCTTCTTTTGTCTTGTTTTCATAGTCTTTAACTAATGCCGCTTTTTCAGCAGTCATAGTTTTTTCTAATTCAGAAAGTAATTGTTTTTTAGCATCTTCTGAAGACAAACCTGAAATTCTTTGTAATTCAGCCATTTGTTTATTAGCTATTTCTTTCAAGCTTTCTTTTTGATGTTCTAGTTCTTCTTCTTTTTTAGCTAAATCTTTTTCCTTTCTGTCAGCCATTTCTAGCTTTCTTTCTAAATTTTCTTCTTTTTGGATTAATCTTCTTTCCTGTCCTTGGACTTCGCCTCTTCTTTCTCTAATCTCTTCATCTAAATCCTTTCTAGCATTCAAAATTTCTTCTTTAGCTTTGAAAATTTCTTCTTTTCTAGTATTTTCAGCTTCTTTTTTTGCCCTTGCTAATATATCTTCAGCCTCGTTTTCGGCATTTTTTAATTTAGATTCAGCAATTTTTTTTCTTACGAAAATTCCTACAAATGTAAAAACAACTGCTGTGATTAGAAATATGGCGATATTGATTACTATGTCCATAATCATTACCCCTCTTTCTATATTAAATTTTCAATGTACAATAAATATATCTATATTTAAATATATTTTTTCCCACATATATATTTTATATGTTATTGTGGGTGACTGTCAAGTATTTTCGAAAAAAAGACAAAAAAACGCAACAAGATCACAATCAGATATGCGACCTTACTGCGTTTTTTCACCCTAAGCTCTTGGATGAGTCTTTTTATAAATCTCTTTTAATCCTTCGTCTTGGAATTGAGCATATACTTGTGTTGAAGATATGTCAGAATGTCCAAGCATTGTTTGTATTGCTTTTAAGTCTGCTCCATTTTGTAACAAATGTGTTGCAAATGAATGTCTTAAAATATGTGGTGTTATGTCTTTTTGAATATGTGCTTGTTCTTTATAAAATTTAACTATTTTCCAAAAACCTTGTCTTGTTAATCTTTTTCCATTTACGTTAACGAAAAGTGATGTTTCGTTTTCGTCCTTAATCATTATTGGTCTAGCTTCTTCTATGTATTCTTTAAGGGCTGCAATTGAAATAGATCCTAAAGGTATATTTCTTTGTTTGTTCTCTGCTTTGCAAGAAATAAATCCTTCTTCTAAGTTTACATCTTCTACATTTAAAGATATTATTTCTGTTACTCTCATTCCTGTTGCATAAGCAACTTCTAGCATTGCTTTGTCTCTAGTTCCTTTTAAGTCTACATCCTTTGGTTGACTTAATAGTTTTTCTACTTCTTCTGCTGTTAGTACACTTGGAACTCTTTTTTCTACTTTTGGTGATTGGATATTTTCTGTTGGGTCGTGTTTTATTTTCTTTACTCTAATTAGATATTGATAAAAAGATCTAATAGATGCTAAATTTCTTGATATTGTTGATGTTTTTTTCTTTAAGTTTTGTAAATGCTTTAAATATTCGTTGATTTTTTTATTATCTACTTTGACATAATTAATATGATTTTGGCTCAAGTAATTCTCAAATTGGTGAATATCTCTACTATATGATTGTAGTGTATTATTTGATACTCTTTTTTCGTTTTGTAAAAAATCCAAAAATTGTTTAATTTGTTTTTCCATTTTTGTCTACCCCTTCTTCTTTATTAATATCTAATTTTACAATTTACATAAATATATATATGTTATATCATATTTACCGTCAAATTGCAAATACTTTTTACAAATTTTTATAGTATTTTTACAGTTAACATAATTATTTCTGATGATATATATGTTTCGATAAGCGACGAAACAATTAGAGCCAAAAATAAAATTATTGATATTATTGTATGTCTAATTATTTCTATTTTTATGTTTTCTCTTCTTTTGTCTTTCATAATAGATTTATATAATTTTATGCAACTTACTGCCATACATAGTATCACTGGTATAAATATCAAATTTTGCAACAATACCGCTGACAGTGTAAGTAATATTCCATTTTGGACACCCATTGTGCCTATAATTGCAGAAACCGTGTACCCTAGGCAAAAACCTCTAAATAAAACTATTCCTAATATTATTGGTATGCCTATTACTGTTGACCCAATAAACCACATAGTCACAATGAGTATTAAATTGTCCCCTAGCGATTTTTTTAAAAGCGCTGTTTTATCAATAGCGTTTCCTTCTTTTAGAGTGTTTACAAAACCATTTATATAGCCTTGTATTTCTGTTATCTGCTCTGAGTTTATATTATTAATAAATAGTATTCCTGCCACAATTCCTATTATGAGTATAATTACTACAATAATATAAAATTTTAGGTTATCAAGAATATGGTTTAGCAATACCTCTCTAAAATTTCTTTTTCTTCTTTTATGTATCTCTCTCATTTTTCTTCTCCTAGACAAAAATTATTTATACATAATGTCTATTCAATAAAATGAGATTTAGAACTAGTTGTTGTTATTATAGTTTTTTCTAAAAGCAAAGCAATATAACTATAAATTATAACAACTAGTTACGAATCTTAGCAAGCAGTTAGTTTGCCGTAAACTCCTCCACCGCCAGAATGTATTTTTACATTACCTGTTCTTGCATCAATAATAGATTTTGCAATTTTTTCTCCAACCACTGCTTCAATATCATCTTCTGAAAGTTTATGAAGTATATTCATTTCTGTTTCAAAATTACTTAACAATTTATCTATTGTTTTTCCACCAAGCCCTGGCATAAATGTTAAAGGAATCTGGTACACATATGGTGGTCTAAAATCTGGACTTTTTGTAGTCTGTTTGTCCTTTATAATTTCTATTCTGTCTAAAACTCCCATAGTTATTTTACTACTATCACAATCTGGACAACGTGTTACCGGAGGTTCACCTTCAATTGGCTTTCCACATTTTTCGCAAAATGTTCTATGATATTTTCCTAGTTTTGGGTCAAGCCCATAATTTGCAATAATCTTTCTTCCATCTTCATTTTTTAGAGCTTTTAAAACTTCTTTAAAACTAATTCCATCTAGTAACATTTTGTTATATTCTCTTGCAATCTTAGGTAAAGAATGTGCATCAGAATTTGTTACAAATGTACGTGTTTCTAACTCAGATATTTCGTCTGCTAAATATGTATCACTACTTAATCCTAATTCTATCGCGAAAATTTTATCAAATTTTTCTTTAAATATTTTACTTAATCTATCTGTACAGTTACCATAGAAACTTTTGTGAGGTGTAAAAGCGTGTGCTGGTATTAACACTCCATTATATTTTTCTACAATATCTACCAAGTAATATGCAGAAATATCTGCTCTTTGAGAACTTAGAGTTATATTATGAATATGTTGTTCCATCTCTTTAGAAAAAGCTTTTATGTCTTTTAAACTAGGGAAATAACATAGGTTATGTGCACTACCAGTTTTCCCTTCGTCATTTACTTCTGATGTTTCTATTTCGCTTCCTAATATGATGCAAACTTTATCTTTATATATAATTCCTCCATCTTCAATCTCATATGCCTCTCCTGTTTGCAAAAATCTTTCAATATCTTCTATTACATAAGGTGAAGCACAATCTATTATTCCAACTATGTTTATTCCTTTTCTATCCGCACACTCTTTGGCTATATTTGCAAAGTTTAGTGACCTTGCAGCTGTGATTTTTATTGGTTTTCCATTTTCACTTCTTCCTATGTGTACGTGTAAATCTGCAAATATTTCGTTCATTTTTTCTTCCTTTCTTGCTTGTTTGAAAAATAATTGTTTTTGACGTTGTTGCTCTCGTTAGAAATGCATTCAACGTACACAAAGTACGCCTCATACATTTCTAACTCGTGCGCCTAGTCAAAAATCAATTCTTTTTCAAACAGTGTAATATTTTTTAATTTTCCTCGCCAACATTTATACTCTTGAAAATCAAAACAAAAGACTGGTAGCCTATATCTTTTCCAATCTTTTGTTCAAAATATTTTTATTCATTATCTCATTATGTCATCTTCAATATCCTTAGCTAGCTGCTTAGAATCGATTTCTTGTGCTGGCTTCTTTTCTTGTTCTTGTCTAGCCATTTCTGCCTTTCTATCCATCGTTTTTCTATATGATATACTTGCTAGTTTCATACCTTCTTTTGTATCATTTTTGTCTATTCTATTATACTCTTGAGATGCTTCTGTAATTGCTCCTGTTAAACCATTCATACTTTTATTTCCTCCATACTATTTACAAAATCCTTAAATTCCTCTAAGTATCTATTGTTCTTGTCTTTTAAATTTCTATATTCCAAAAGAACCAATGCTTCATCTGGTTTAAAAGCAATTCTCTCTGGTCTATCTAAAAGCATTCCTCCAAATTGATCTGCTAACTCTAAAATGTCACTTTCTTTTTCTCTAGGTTCTAAACCGCTATATCTATTTGCGCCTTCGCAAATTCTACAAAATCTTTCACTAAATCCAAGTTTTGATAAAAATTCTGCTCCGTCCTTTGCATAAGATTTTATTTTGTCCAAGTCTTTGTTAGTAGTTTCTTTTTTGCAACTCCAAAGCAAACTAGCTGTAATAACTTCGTTCTTGTCCACACCTAAGTCAAAATTATCAATAAATAACTTTGTAAGTAAGGTCTTAAATATAACTGAATTATCATAAAATATTCCAGTTCTTTTTCTTAAATAAAATACAATTTCCATCTTTCGTATCCAATCTTTTTCAGAAAGGATATATTCGGCGAAGTTTTCCGCAGCCATTTATATCATTCCTTCCTCAAGGATTTATCCTAATTCCACCCATATTATATGATAAGTAAACTCTATTTTCAACATTGTTACGTAAATGTAATATTTCTGTAATATGTTTGTAATATATGCTCTATTAAAATTCCGTTCCATCTTGCTGGAACTAGTTTAGAATAATAACTTTTTACAATCATTCTGCATAAATCTTTAAATACATCTGATAATCTCTTAGTATTTTTCTAACATAATTTTCTGTTTCTTGATATGGTATATTTTCTATGTCTGAACCATCGGATTTTATTATTCCGTCATTTATCCATTCTTGTACATTCCCCAATCCTGCATTATATGCAGTAAGGGCAAGAACTATATTTCCATTATATAATCCCAATAAATACGCAAAATATGATGTTCCTAATCGTATATTGGTTTCTGGGTCATATAAGTCGTACGCTTCAATAGAGCTATCGTCTATAATATTTGACCTTTCCACAGCTGTTTCCTCCATTAATTGCATTAAGCCTCTAGCATCACTTGCGGATGTTACTGACGGGTCAAAATTGCTTTCTGCTTTTATTATTGCGTATACCAAATACTTGTCTAAATTGTTTTCCTCCGAATATTTTTCTACATATTCTGAATATTCTGTTGGATATATTTTTTGCATTATTAGTTTTGGTACATCAAAAACTTTAAACGCAAAAAAATATATCGCTAATATTATTATCAGTAAAATCAAAATTATGATTACTTTTTTTGTCATTTGAATTCTCCTTTAAGTTAAATTGTATAGCTTTTTTATTTAGCCTCATACCAATTTTTAGCTTCTGATATTTCTACTTTTAAAGGCACTCTTAGTTTTGCTGCATTTTCCATTTCTTCTTTTAGGATATTTTTAATTTCTTCTTTCACTTCTTCTTTACATTCTATAATAAGTTCGTCGTGGACTTGTAAAACGACCTTCGCATCAAGATTTTCTGTATTTATTCTATTATATACATTTATCATTGCAATTTTCATTATATCTGCTGCTGTTCCTTGAATAGGAGTATTCATAGCAGCTCTTGCTCCAAATTGCCTTACCATATAATTATTCGAAGAAAGCTCTGGAATATATCTTCTTCTATGGAATAATGTTTCTACATAACCTTTTTCTTTTGCACCTTCTACAACTGAGCTCATATATCTTTTTATCCCCTTGTATTTGTCCAAATACTGGTCTATATATCTTTTAGCTTGTTTCTTGCTAATTCCCAATTGTTCTGCTAATCCAAAATCACTTATTCCATATACTATTCCAAAATTTACAGCCTTGGCAGATGTTCTTTGTTCTTTTGTAACTTGGTCAAGTGGTACTTCAAAAACTTTTGATGCAGCTTGTTTGTGTATGTCTTCATCTTCTATGAATGCTCTTACCATATTTGTATCTTTAGAAGTATGTGCTAAAACTCTTAATTCTATTTGAGAATAATCCGCATCAATAAAAATATATCCTTCCGCTGGTTTAAATACTTTTCTTAGCGCCTTTCCTAGCTCATATCTAGTAGGTATATTTTGAAGATTTGGCTCTGTGCTACTTATTCTTCCAGTTGCAGTAATAGTTTGATGGAAATACGAATGTATACGATTCGTATTTTGGTTTATATATGGTATAAGTCCTTCTACGTAAGTAGAATTTAGTTTTGTTAAACTCCTATACTCCAATATTTTCTCTATAATTGGATGCTCCGGTTTTAATTTTTCCAAAATGTCTACATCTGTTGAATATCCATTTTTTGTTTTTTTGTATACTGTTAATTTCAATTTTTCAAAAAGAACCGTACCTAATTGTTGTGTAGAATTAATATTAAATTCTTCTCCTGCTAATTCATATATTTCCTTTTTTAAAGTCTCCAATTGCTCCTTTAATGAATTACCATATGTTGTCAATTCTTCTTTGTCTACATACATTCCATTTACTTGCATTTCTCCAAGTACTTCTACAAGTGGCATTTCTATGGTTTGAAATAGCTTGAATGCACCTACTTCTTTTAATTTTTCTAATGTCGTATTTGCAATTTCATTTATTAAATATGCCTTAAAGCTATAAACATATTTATTGTTCTCTTTTTCCTCTTCTTGCTGGAATAAATTCAATTGTTTAGCTTTACTTTTTTCCCCGACATATTTGCTAATATACTCGTCTGTATCTATATTCAAATATAATTTAGCTATACTCTCAAGTGACAGATTACTTGAAGTAGGGTTTAAATCATAAGCCGCAATTTTTACATCATAATAGATATTCTTTATTTGTACTCCTAAATCCTTTAATATAACATAATCTTCTGAAATGTCATAGCCGATTTTTTTGATTTTTGTGTTTTCAAAAATATCTTTAAATAATCGTAAAAAGTCTTTTTCTGCAATTCTAATATTATATGATATTTTGTCTTCTTCTATATACACACTTATAGATTTTATTTCTTTACTGATTATTCTTGTACTATTTATTTGCTGCTTTTCCATAATATACACTAATTTTTTTGTCTTATTTATCTTATCTACAATTGGCTCCACATCTTTAGCAGAAGTTATTGGCTCGATTTTTACAAGCTCAGCTATATCTTTTTCTTGTTGCTCTTCCTGCAAATTAAATCTTTCTATGAATCTATTAAAATTAAGCTCCTTAAATTTTTGATATACTCTTTCCTTGTCCCATTCTTGTACTTTAAAATCTGCCATTGTTTGTTCTAATGGAACTTCAACATTTATAGTACCTAAGGTTCTAGAAAGAAGTGCTAAATCTTTATTTTCAATCAATTTTTCTCTTAACTTAGGCCTTAGTGTATCTGTATTATTTTCAATTGCCTCATATAGCCCATCAATTGTTTTATATTTTTTTACTAATTCTAAAGCTGTCTTTTCACCAACGCCAGGCACTCCAGGTATATTGTCAGAGTTATCCCCCATTAAACCTTTTACTTCTATTAAATCTTTAGGCTTAAGTCCATATTTTTCAAATATTTCTTTTTCTCCAAAAGTTTCCACCTCTGTTTTTCCTGCTTTTGTATGCGGAATCCTAACAGATATTTTCTGAGTTATAAGCTGGAATGTGTCCCTATCACCAGAAACAATTGTAACATTGTTCTTTTCCTCTTCGCCTTTTCTTGCCAATGTACCTAAAATGTCATCCGCTTCATACCCTTCTTTTTCAATAACAGTAATATGCATCCTTTCTAATATATCTTTTAAAATAGGCATTTGCTCTGCAAGCTCGTTTGGCATACCTTGCCTTGTTGCCTTGTAGCCTTCATATAATTTGTGTCTTGCAGTTGGAGTTTTTAAATCAAATGCTACTGCTATATATTTTGGGGTTAGCTCTTCCATTACTTTAAAAAGTATAGATAAAAATCCGTAAACAGCATTTGTATACTTTCCATCCGGTGTTGTAAGCATACGATTACTAAGTATTCCATAAAAAGCTCTATTTAATATACTATTTCCATCTATTAAAACTAATTTAGCCATTTTTGTCCTCTCTTTCTTTATCCTTCTCTATCTGTTTCCTGTACCTATCCTCCTCTCCATAGCTTGAATATGACCACAAAAATTATATATATTTTTTTGAGCAAACACTATGTAAATTCAAACTTTTTTGAGAAAAGTGTTTTTTTATTTTTTAAATTTTTTCATATAATAATATACCATATTTTTTAATTTTTGACTACCTATTTTTCTTATATATGGAAAAAAGATATTACTTTAATCTGTAATATCTTTAACCCGTTTTATCTATTTCTATTCCATTATGTACTTTTATATATTCAATAGCTGTTTTATATTCATCTTCATAATTAAATTTTATTGTTACTTTATTACCTTCGTGAACAAAAATATTATCAATTAGTTCGTCAATTATTTCTCTTGAAAGTTCTGTTATATTTTTATACTTTTTAAATTTATCTATCCAATCATTATTTGTTTTTACTGCCTCACATTCCATAAGTTCTTCTTTTAAATATAAAATTTGTTCATCTAATTTTGCTAATTTATTACTATAACTTCTGTTATATTCGTAATAATCACTTTCTTCGATTATTCCTAATTTCCAATCTTCATAACAAGCCCTTTTTAGCTTTCTTTGTTTTTCATATTCTATTTCTTGTTTTTCTAAACTCTTTTTTAAACTTTCTTTTCTAAAATTTACTTGTTTCATATTGGAAATTTCTTTTACTATTTTATCTATATCAACAACAAGTGATATTTGTAACTTTACTGCATTAAAAACCGCCTCATATAATATGTCATCCCTTATTGCGTGTTTCGTACATAAATCTTTTGACTTTCTGCAATAAGTAGAACAAGCATAATGATAATGTGGTCTAGGTTTTCCCTTATATTTTGAGCCTACTCTTTTAGTCATTGACATCTTACAGTCTGCACATTTTATATGCCCTGCATATAATGATAATTTTCCGTTTTTATCTGCTCTGGTATCTCTATCTAATAAAGCCTGTTGAACTTTGGCAAAAGTGTTTCTATCTATTATAGGTTCGTGCATATCTTTTACAATTATCCATTCTTCTTTTGGATTTTTTATATGCTTATGTACTTTATAACTTATTATCTTACCTTTGTTTTGTACTACATCTCCACAATATACTTGATTTTTTAATATACTTAAAATTGTAGTCGGATCCCATAGATATGCTAATTCTTCTGTATTTTCTCTTTTAAATTTAAAGTTTTGATTTAAAACTTTATTCCTATATCCTAATGGATTCAGTATTCCTTTTGCATTTAATTCTTTTGCTATTCTTGTTCTTCCATAACCTTTTATTACCATTTCAAATATTTCTTTAACTACTTTTGCTGGTTTTTCATCAATTACTAAATGATGAACATCATTATCATCTTTTTTATATCCATAAGGCGTTAATGCTCCTACATATTCTCCATTTCTTTTTTTCACATTTAAAATTGCTCTAATTTTCCCTGATAAGTCCCTACAATATTCGTCATTTATTAAATTTTTAAATGGTACAATAACATTATTTACAGACTTTGGGTCTTTATAACTATCTATATTATCATTTACTGCTATAAATCTTATATTAAACAAAGGAAATATTTGCTCAATATAGTTACCTACCTCAATATAATTTCTTCCTAATCTTGATAAATCTTTGACAATAATAGTATTAAATTTTTTTAATTTCATATCTGCTAGCATTCTTTGAAATTCTGGTCTGTTAAAACTTGTCCCTGAATATCCGTCATCTGCATAATAATCATATACTGATAATTCCATATTCTGTTTTACAAAGTCATTTAATAATTGTCTTTGATTACTTATACTATTACTTTCTTCTTTGTCATCTCCATCTTCAACAGATAATCTAATATATATAGCACATAACCATTTATTATCTTCTTCTATTTTATTTTCAATATTATATCTTGATTTTCTAGGCAACTATTTTTCCTCCTTTCGTAAATGAAATATTAGTTATTGTGAATTTTTTTTATTGTTTTTTCTTTTAATAAATCTAATGTTTTTTTAAATTCATCTTCATACTTAAACTTTATAGAAATTTTATTATTTTCATATACATATATTGTGTCAATTAAACTTTCCATAATCTCTGATGTTATTTCATTGATATTTTTATATTTTACATAGCTTTTAATCCAATTATTATTTATATCTTTTGAAAGTTCTTTTTGTTGTTCTTTTAATCTTTGTAATTTATTTTGTATTTCAGTTGTTTCAATATTATATATTTGCACATATTCTTGATAATCTTTTTGATTTATTTTTCCTAATTTCCAATCCTCATAAACAGATTTCTTTAACACTTTTCTTTTCAGAAGTTCTCTTTCTTGCTTTTCTATTTGCTTTTGTATTTTTTCCTTTTCTGCTTTTGAACTGTTATTTTGTTTTATCTCCTGTATTACCTTATCTATTTCAATACATAAATTTATTTGAAGTTTTATTGTTTCTAATACACTTTCCTTTAAGAGTTCTTCTTTTATATAATGCTCTGTGCATAATTTTTTTGACCTAGTTTTATATGTAGAACAATAATAACTATTCTTTTTAATACCATTTTTGAGTTTATAGCTTGATTTATTCATTGACATTTTACAGTCTGCACATTTTAAATATCCTGCAAATATTGACTTTTCTTCTTTATCATATTGTCTTTTTCCTCTTTTTCTACTTTTCAATATTTCCTGTACCTTATTAAAAGTTTCTCTATCAATTATTGCCTCGTGTGTATTTTTTATAATTATCCATTCATCTTTTTCTTTATATATCTTTTTATGATTTTTATAACTTGAATATGTAGTTTTACCTTGTATTAAATCTCCACAATATACTTGATTATTTAATATTTGTAATACACTTCTTGTTTCCCAACATTTTTTTATTTCTTCTTTTACTTTTTCTTTTATTGTGTGTCCACATTTTTTATTTTGTTTTTTTCTTTTATATTGGAGAGGATTGATTATTCTTTTATCATTTAATATATGTGTTATGCTCTTTACTGCATTTCCCTCTATTGCTAAATCAAATATTTTTTTAACTACTTTCGCTGATTCCTCATCTATTATTAAATGATTATGATTTTTTTCATCTTTTTTATATCCATATGGAGCGAAACTCCCAACAAATTCTCCATTTTTTCTTTTAGTTTCAAATGCTGTTTTTATCTTTTTAGATAAATCTTTTGAATATGACTCATTTATTAAATTTTTTAATGAAACATTTATATTTTCAACTGTTTCTGGTTTTAAATAACTGTCAATATCTTCGTTTACTGCTATAAATCTCACATTGAGAAAAGGGAATATTTGCTCAATATAATTACCAACTTCAATAAAATTTCTTCCTAATCTTGATAAATCTTTAACTATAATAGTATTTATCTTTTCATTCTTTACATCATTTAATAATCTTTGAAAATCTGGTCTATTAGAGTTTGTTCCAGAATACCCATCATCTATGTAGTAATCATATATCTGTATTTCAGAATTATTTTTTATAAATTCATTTAACAGTTGTTTTTGATTACTTACACTGTTACTTTCTTCTTTATCATTTCTATCTTCTACTGATAGCCTTACATATATTCCTGCAATCCATTTTTTAATTATTGAATTTTCTTTGTAAACTTGGAATTTACTTTTTCTCCCTCTCTTCATTTTTCTGCTCCTTTTATTGAAAAAATTTTATAACCTTTCAATAAAATTGTGAAATGTGTAAATTACTTTTTTTACACATTTGACATTAGCAATTATTTAAGTATAAATTTTTCATTGCGTTATTTATGCAAGTACTAGCATTTAGTTTAGAATTATTTGTAAATTCCATTTTTACTATTGTTTCATTTACTTTTATTACATAAGGATTTGAAGTTGAACGCAAAAAAGCAAGTATTCGTTCCATACTTGTTTTGTTTCTATCTATTTTTATATTTTTTATATCTGTAATATTTTCTATGTCTATATTTTCAATATCTGTATTTTGGCAAGCCATTACCCTCTTTTCTAATTCCTCTAATTTATTAACTCTTTTTATCACTTGTTCTCCTCCTCTTTTGTATGTTCTGCTAATTCTGGGAACATTCTTGTTAGTATTACCTCTGCCTCTTTTATTACTCTTCTTGGGTGGTGTGAATGTAATTCTTTCAAAAATTCTTTTACTATTTTTTCTTCCGTTATATTTTCTTCTCTGTTTAAAAGTACATAAAATATACAGGTTGCATAAGATAAAAAATCATCACTATTTAAAATCCAATTAAAATTTATCCTTTTCAGCAAGTTAATATCTACATCTTTTATTTCGGTTGTATCAATATTTTCCTTTGCTGTTTCTAATATATTTTTTAATAAATCTGCTAAACCTTTCTTTTGACTTTCTTCATTATATTTTCTATAACCTAAAATATAGTAAGCTACTACTTCTTGAATAGCATATTCTTTATTTCTAATATCTTTTTTCATAAACTTTTCCTCCTAACAAAAAAACAAGCCCTATCTGGACTCGTTATCTTTATTTTTTATTTTCTTTTTGCTTTGTGCAATTCTCTTTCTTCTTTCAGCTTGTGCTAATTTATTTATGTCTTTTACTATTTCCTTGTTCATATCATTTAAAAAATCAAATAAATTTTGTAATTTTCCATCTTGTACTGTTATAACTTTTGCTCCATTATCTTTTATTTGGTCTAAAAATATCTTTGTAGTTGTAAAATCTTCTCTGACAAGTTGTCCTAAATTTTCTACTATTACTCCATTTATTTTGCCAATACTAATATCATTTAAAAGTTTTTGTAATGATATTCTTCCCTCTACTTTACCTGAAAAGCCTTCATCTATATAAATTTCAGCCACATTGTAATCACTTTTTCTTGCTAATTCCAATAAGTCTTTTACTTTATCATTTACTTCTATATTTACTAAAAACTTATCTTTTGTTCCACTTCGTACATATATCCCATAATTATTTTTACTTTCTTTTTCATTTGTATCATTAATCTTTATTGTTCTATTATTTTGATATACCTTAAAATATTCTGGGTATCTTATTTTTAAAGCCTCTACAAAGTATGGTGCATAACTACAACAAAATATTTCGCTCGGATTATAATATTCTGATACTTTTCCTTTTTTTCTATCTTCATTGCTATCATAGTTACATCTATTCCATAAACTAAATGCCATTCTTGTAACCTTTTCACTTGTTCCTGTTTGAAAAGCACCATTTACAGAATCAATATTTATTTCTCCATTTTCAATACTAAATATTTTATTAAAATTACTTCTTGTTGTTTCACATATTCCTAATGTATAAACTATTGATTTATAATATACATCTGTTTTTCCATATTTTTGCATTATTAAATTCTTTTCTTCCCAGAATTTTTCGTGTTCATCATCTACAAACTCCATATTTGCTCCTTTCCTGTAAATCAATGGCTATTTTTAAAGCATTATTTACAGACTTTATATATTTTTTAGGTAATTTATCTATAAAATTGATTAGTCGCCTTTTGTCTATAATCTTTATCTGTTCTGCCATTATTGTTGCCTCATACTTCATTTTTCCAAAAGGTTTTATTTTAATATGCGTAGGAATATAAAGTCTTTGTTCAACTCTTTTGGTTATTGGAAGAACTATTGTAGTTGGACTATGCTTATTTCCTAAATCATTTTGAATAATTAAAACTGGTCTTGTTCCTCTTTCTTCACTTCCTACTGTATGTCCTAAATTTGCTAAATATATTTCATTTCTTCTAATTTTGTTGTTCATCTCTTTTCCTCCTGCTTTTGTATTTTTTCAAATATTCCATTTGCTCTCTATCTTCAATTTCTTGTTCCTCTGCTGTTTTTGACATATTTGCTCCTAATAGAACTAAATACATTAAAACAGCAATTATAATCATATCTATCAATAAAATTTTTAAAATCATTTTCTTTATTTCCTTTCAAATATGTTATAAGAACTCTAAAATGGTTTTGGAAACATATTGATAAATACTGCTACCTTATTTTTAGAGTTCTTATTGTTTCATTTATACCTTTTTATAATTCATTAGACAGATGTTTTGCTTACATCTTCATAGGTAGTATTCGGCATACTCCTGTCCGTTTCCAACCGACTTGTACTCAATGCGTGGGACGCTCTTAACGCTCGTTCTATGACTATACAAAAGTTTCTTTCCTTTTACACTTTTTCTTCGCCTTATTAGTTGCAAGCTAATATTTAAGTAATGTAATATTACTAGCTCAAAGTAATCAAAGGACTGTATCTAATGAATTTTTATTCATTTTTCAATGTGCTGATATAATTTCTTTTTTAAGAAAAACATTACGAGAATTACCCTCTCGCTTTAAACAGCACTTGAAAAATGAAAAGGTTATGTTTTTATTTAAAATTTTTTAATTTTTTTATTTTGCTAATTTATCTGCAAAATTGTCTTTCTTTATAACACTTATTGCATACTCTATTAAATGACTTTTCAAGTCTTGGTCTATTTCATTATTTTCATTTTTTGAATATTTATCAATTAGAGGCATTATTTTATTTACAACTAGGATCATTGATACTTCATCACTTTTTGCTTTTACTAATAACTCATAAAATTTTGTTTTATTTTTCATTTTTACCCTCCAAATAATCTTTTAATTTACTAATTGCTCTCAATTTTAACTGTTTTACTGCGTTCTCATTCATATTCATTTCTTCAGCAATTACTTTTATTTTTTTGTTTTTGTAATAATAAAGAAGAATTACCTTTTTCTGCTTTTCAGTCAGTTTTTCTATTGCCATTTTTAAATCTTTACTTTTTTTATTTTCATCACTAAAAAAAGAATGGTCAGTATTATCCTTATTTGATAAAACTTTCCATTCTTCGTTAGACACAAATATTTCCTTTTCTAATAAATATTTTTTGTGCCTTAAATAATTTATTCTTCTATTCAAAAGTGCTTTTCTCATATAGTTTATATATCTCGCAAATACAATATCATCTGCAAACTCATTTTCTTGATATACATTTTCTTCTTCAAAATCCTCTCTTTTCATTTTTTTATCTCTCCAATTCTTGTAAATTGGACAAAATCAAAAATTAAAGAAAGTCATTTTTTGAAAATCACTATTCTTTGTTTTTATTTCTTATTTAATATTATCCATTCATACTAAAAACCTCCAATTTTTAAAGTCTGCACAATTAAGCTCCATATATTTTTTTATTTTTTTCTTTCGGATATTACTTTATTTCTATTGTGTGTAAAAAATAACTTCCCTTAATTTTACAGACTTTTGTCCTGACAATAACATACAACTTTTTGTATTTACTGTCAGGAAATCGTAAAAAATCGTAAAAAATACGAAAAAATCAGCATATTTTGTCGAATTGTATGGTTATATATCCAATGGTTGTTTATTCCATTTTATGGTAAAATTTGTATATCATTATTTTGAGGGAGTTACTATGATTAAAATTGTAATTGCCGAAGGTAATGATATTTTGTATAATCATTTATCTAATATTTCTCTGCAAAATGAACTAAATATTGAAATAATAAATGTACCCTATTACGAATTAGAAAAAATAATTTGTAAAATCAGACCAAAAGATAATGTAATAATAATTGACTCAAATACTTCAATTACATTTTTTAGAAATGTATTGAATAATGCAATGAAACAAATAGATATAAAAAAAGCAAATGTCATTATCTTGGTATTCAATTCTAACAGTATTTCCCATACTGAATATCGACATTCCCATTACTTTTTTAAAAATAATACTACACCTATTTTTGACATAGTAAAAATAGTTTCAGATTCACTAAAAGACAGCTTACAAATAGAACAAAAAATAGATGATCTACTATGGCAATTAGGTTTTTCTACATATTTTAAAGGAAGTATTTACTTAAAAGACGCAATATCACTTGCGTATTCAAACAAAAAATTACTACTCGATACAAAAACACTTGTGAAAAAAATTGCAAAAAAACATAAGAATAAAAATGAAAAAGTTGTCCGTTCTGATATGGACAAGTTATTAAATAATGTGCTAAATCTTCGTGATAAAAACAACTTATATGATGTTTTTGGAAAAGATTATGATGGGAGAATAGTTAGTTTAAAATACTTTATTGATTTAAGTGTTCGATATTTGGGAAAAGAGAAAAAATACTGTTTAGAAAGCTAAAAAAAGAACTACCCTCCATAAAGAAAGTAGTTCCCTACAAACTTCCATACATAGTTTTCTTTAAATTCCAATTTTATGTATGGAATATCTATAATAAAAGGGGATGTTTTGTGCTAATTGTTTCAGCTACAATTAGCACTGTTTATTTTTTGTCTGATACACTTTCTATAATATTGCTTGTTAAATGTGTTTTATCTACTTTTTTCATCACAAATATTATTATTCCTACTATTAAAAAAGTGATAGCATAAATTATTATACTAAATTGCCAATTTCCTTTTACTAAATTTGCTCCTGCAATAGTGGAGGAAATTATAGATGGAAATCTTACAAATGTTGAAATCATAATAAATCTTAATGGTTTTATTGGTAATAAACCTGCTATATATACTAAAATATCTTTTGGTGTTCCAGGTATTAAAAATAAAATTAACATTATATATTCTAACTTTCTTGGATTTTTGAATAACTTGCTATTTTCTATTTTCTCTGTTCTTTCTTTACTACACATTCCATATACAAACTCTCTACCGAATTTTCTAACTAAAAAGAAAATTAGTGTTGTTGTAACAAATACGGAAAAAGTTATAAATAACAAGCCACCTATTGCACCATAGCACATTCCTGCAAGTATTTCTATTGGTTCTCCTGGTAATATTGGTAAAAAAATTTGAGCCATTTGTAATCCTAACAATATAAATACTCCCATTATTCCATTATTTTCAATTTCAACTTTAAAACTTTCTCTACCTGCTTCTGTAAATAATTTTGAGATTATAGGAAATAAATATAAAGTCAGTCCTATAAGCAAAAGTATTGTAATAATAGATATTATTATTTTGAATATTTTTATTTTCCTTTTAGAACTCATCTATTACTACCTCCTTTGCATTAGAATATATTTCCCTTAATTTTGAGTCTGGATAATATTTATCAAGGAATATATCAACTTTTCCTTCAGGTTGTATATTTTTTCTTCTTTCTAAATGTCTTACTCCTGCCAATCCTGAAATAGTAATGTCAAATATAATAAATACCATAAATATAACAGTAATAATTTTAAAACTTTTATATTTATATCCAATATCTAATTTGTCTAAATGTGGAAGTATATATTTTACAAATAATAAACCTCCTATTCCCCAATAAATACAATGTAATAAACTTGTTCTGCCGTTTATATTAAATGGTAAATTCCTATAATCCCAAGATATAGTTCCAAATAACTTTTCTTGAAATAATGAAAACAGATATTCTATCAAGCCTCCTAATATCATTGATATTACAAATATTTTTATATTGTTTTTATTTTTTATTTTACCAATAACTAAATAATATGTAACCAATCCAACTCCATAAACTTGTATAAAAGGACCTATTAAAAGTCCTTGCCTTGATACAAAACGCCCATTTTGAACAAGTCCTACAATCATTTCAATAATATATCCTAAAATACTGCCAATTATAAATATCCAAAAAATTTTAGAAGTTTTTTGATATATACATTTTTTATTTGTTTCTACAATATTTAATTCTTCTACTTTCTCCATTTTTTACACCTTAATATTATTATAATATTAGATTCTTATAATTCTTTTTGCTTTTCTTAATTTTCTATGAATTTCTTTTAAATATTTTATTACTTAAATAATAGCAGAAATGTTGATATATTAAAATTACAGTTTTGTAATAAATATTGCTCTATATCACAAATATATAGAGCAATATTATTTATAACTTTTATCTTCTTTCCTCTATATTCCTATTAAATTGAATATATGTTGCAATAAAGTAAATTCCATAAACTAATACAAACATTCCAAGTATTATTCCAATATTTCTTATAACTTCTTCTATCGTAATTGCTGATAAAACAGTTTTACTTACAATTAGAGTTGTTGGAATCCCAATAAAGACAGGTATTATCATTGGAATTACAAAATAAAATAATAATTGTTTTAATATCATCTTGTTTATATCTTTTTTATCCATTCCTAATTTTTGCAATAAATCATATCTATATTTATATTTTTCCGAATCACTTAATTGTTGTATTGCAAGTAATGTAGCTGTTGCCATTACAAATATAAGAGCTAGATAAAATGCTAGGAAAGATACTATTGTATACATTGACCTTGTTTGACTTGTTCTTGCTCCTTTTGTTATTACACTTCCGTTTTGAATTTCTATTGTATATGTAACTTCTTCTCCATCTACTACTTCTGTTACTGGTATATATTCCTTATCTATACAGTCATTTAATCCGTCATAAAATTCTTCACTTGTTGTTTCTTCTGTTTCTACAACTAATTTATATATATATCCTTCACTAGATAATTTTTCATTTTTATTTCTTACTATTTCATCTTCTTGACTGATTTCCTCAATTAAATTATCTGGAACTATAATTGTATAATAATCTCCATTAAATCCTACTTGACCAATATTTTCATCTTCAATTTCTTTGATTTTCATATTTTTATTTGCAATTTGTAGAGAATTATTTTTATCTGCATATTCTTCAACTTTTCTTTTTACAGTTTTCAAAGTATTCACAACAACTTCATTATCTTGTAATTCTATTTTATCTGCTCCTACCATTTCTCTAAGTTTATTATAATCAGTTAAAGATAATACAGAATCATATCCATAAGAGGCTACACCTCTGAAATTCGTTTCTGCTAGTCCCTGTGCTATACCTGTGCTATTTATATAATAAATTCTATACTCATACATATTTTTTACTTGTGCATTTTTTTCAATATATTCTTTAAATTTAGTAAAATCATCATTATTTGATTGTAACAATATTTCACAAGGATAACTCATTTCTATTTCATTATTAAGTATATTGTTATATAGTAAAGCTACATTTCCACCAATAAATATAAGCATAAACATTAAAGCAATTATTGATATTGTAATTGTCATTGTATTTATTTTTGATGTTAAATTTCTATATAGGAACATATTATTTTTCTTATATTTTCTACTTTTATTATCCAAATATCTTTTTACTAAAAAGCTCGTAATTCCTTTATAAAATAAAAATACTCCTATAATTAACATTATAATTGCAACAACTACTAAATCTGCTTTTTCATTTGCGTTAATTTTATCAACTTGCCCATTTGCAATAAACAATGCTCCTATCATTAGAATTAGTGATAAAATAAATATGATAGCATTTCCTTTTATATTTTTTATTATATTATTTTCATTTTTCTTCTCTGCATATAATAAATCATATACTTTTGTTTTCTTTATTTTTCTTCTACAATTCCACAATACCAAAATAAATGTTATGAAGAAAAATATTGCTGTTTTACCTACTGCTCCCCAATTAAAAGTTATTCCTATTTGGTATGGCTGATTAAATAAATTCATTATTATAGAAGTTAAAATTTGATAAAGAAATACCCCTAAACCAATACCAATTACAAATGCTAAAACGCCGATTACCATATTTTCTAATGTAAATACATTAGCTATATCTTTTTTCTCTAATCCTAATATTTGATATGTTCCAAATTCTTTACTTCTTTTTTCAAGCATAAATTTCATTGTATAATTTATTAACCAAGCCATTATCAATATAATAACTACACTTATACCTGTTATATATTTAGAAAAATCTTTTAACATTGTTGATAAGTCGCTTATATCTTCTGAAACAGCAATAGAATTAAAACTAAACATTAGTGCAACTGATATAGCAACTGTAATAAAATAAATTATATAATCTTTTGCTTGCCTTTTTGCATTTCTAATAGATAATTTACCTAACATCTCTTGTATCACCTCCAAGAAGTGCTAACACATCTAATATTTCATTATAAAATTGTTTTCTCTCTTTCTCGCCTTTTTCTATTTTGTTAAAAATCTTTCCGTCTTTTAAAAATAATATTTTACTACAATAACTTGCTGACAATGGATCGTGTGTAACCATTAAAATTGTTGCTTTCATTTTCTTGTTCATATCTTCCATTATTTCTAATAATTGCCTTGCTGATTTAGAGTCTAACGCTCCTGTTGGCTCATCTGCTAATATTATTTTGGGAGAATTTACTATTGCTCTTGCAGAAGCACATCTTTGTTTTTGTCCTCCTGATACTTGATATGGATATTTATTCAAAATATCTTCTATTCCTAATCTTTTTGCAATTTCCATTGTTTTTTTATCAATTTCTTTTTCTGGAATTTTGTTAATTGTTAATATTAGTGCAATATTTTCTTCTATTGTTAATGTATCTAATAAATTAAAATCTTGAAAAATAAATCCTAAATTTTCTCTCCTGAATTTTGCTATGTCTTTTTCTTTTATTTCTGTTATATCTCTTTTATTCAGATAGATGTGTCCACTACTCACATTATCTATTGTAGCAATACAGTTAAGTAATGTTGTTTTTCCACTTCCACTAGCACCCATTATTCCTATAAATTCGCCTTCTTCTACTTCAAAGCTAATGCCATCTATCGCTTTTGTAATATTGTCTTTATTTCCATAGTATTTTTGTATTTGGTCTACTCTTAAAATTTTTTCCAAATCAATCAACTCCTTATCTTTATTCTTACAATTATTATAAAATCTTTTTCTTGGCTTTCATATAGAATTAACTTGCATTTATCTTAAAATTTTGTAAGATAAAAAATTCCCCTTTACAATATGCAAGGGGTTAGTCTATTCTCTTATTTCTTGGTATTACTATTGTTATTTCTGTAAATTCATTCTCTTTACTTTTTGCTGTTATATTCATATCTAATTCTTCACATAATCTTTTGCACAAATATAAGCCTATTCCTGTTGATTTTTTTTGATTTCTTCCATTAGTTCCTGTAAAGCCTTTATCAAAAATTCTATTTATTTCACTTTCTTTAATTCCTTTTCCATTATCTTTAATCTTCAAATGCACATTTCCCTTGTTATCTATACTTGATATAGTAATTACTGCATTTTGTTCTTTTTTATATTTTATACTATTTATAATAACCTGATTTAAAATAAATTCTAACCATTTTTCATCTGAATAAACATCTAACGCTATATCTTTTACTTCTACTTTTATATTATTTTGTATCATTATCTTTTTGTTTCTTGCTAATACATTTCGCACCACATCTGCTAAATTTATCTTTCGTATCATAAAATCATTTGATACTTGATCTAATCTTGCATAAAATAATGCTTGTTCAACATAATTGTTAATTTTTTCTACTTCCTCATCTATTTTATTTGTAATTTCTGATTTATTATTTTCACATAACAGTTTTGTGGATGTTATCGGCAATTTTATTTCGTGTACCCAACTTTCTATATAATCTTTATAATCTTTTTGAGCCATTCTTGTCTTTGTTATATTTTCAAGCATTGATTTATTTGTTCTTTTTAAAATGTTATAATATGCCAAATCTTCTTCTCTTTTTGGCTTTTCCATTATTTCTGATATTAAATACTTTTCTTCTAAACCGTCTATTATATTATTTATTTCATTTATATATTTGTTTTTTCTTAAATAATTTACAATAAAACCTATACTCGCAAATACAAATGATATTGCAATTATAACAATAATAAAGTTATGATTTATTTGCATTGCTTCAGCATAAAAAATTACGATTAAACAATATACAATAAAGGCTAATATGTAACTTGCCTTGTCTTTCATATATCCAAGAAAACTCATAATTTATAACCTTGTCCTCTCTTTGTTTCAATTAAATTTTCTATTCCAATTTCTTTTAATTTTTCTCTTATTCTGGTAATTACAACACTTAAACTATTATCATCTGCATATATTTCATTATCCCATAAAAAGTCAATAATATCAGTTCTTGCTATAATTCTATCAGTATGTGTAAATAAATAGTATAAAACTTTTAATTCTGTTTTTGTTAATTCTATTTCTTTGCCATTAAATATTACTTGTGATTTAAAAATGTCTATTTTAATATTTTTATATTCTATTACATTGTTTTCTTCTTTTTTATTAGAATATGTCCTATTTAATAAATTCTGTATTCTTGCTAATAATATTGGAACATTATATGGTTTTTCTATATAATCATCTCCACCTATCATTATTCCATTTAACTCGTCCATAGAGTTATTTCTACTTGTTACAAATATAATTGGAATATTAGACTTTGTTCTAATTTTACTGCATATTTCATATCCATTTTTATTGGGTAAATTTACATCTAATAAAACTAAATGTGTTTCAGTTTCTAATACTTGCTTTTCAACATTTTCAAAATCTGTTATTATATTTATTTTGTATCCACTATTTTGTAAAAGAATTTTTAATTCTTCTCTTACTTCTGAATCATCTTCTATTATTGTAATATTATACATAATTTCCTCACTTATATTTTTTATTTTTCATTCTAATAATAGCATAAAAGCAAGTAATTATCAAATAACTACTTGCTTTTATCAATTAGTCATCTATATTATGCAATTTACTTTTCGGAAAAGTTATAACTAATTTTGTAAATTCAGTTTCTTTTGACTGTATTTGTAACTGTAATCCTAATCTATCACTCAATTTTTTTGATAAATACAATCCCATACCTGTTGAATGTTCTTTTTTTCGGTTTGTTCCTGTAAAGCCTTTTTCAAATACTCTTAACAAGTCTGATTCTTTAATTCCACACCCATTATCTTTAATAAATAATCTCACATTATTATCATTATTCTCTCCACATATTTCTATCTCTTTTTTGTCTTTATCCAAATATTTTATTGAATTTTGAATAATTTGAGATATGATAAATATAAGCCATTTTTCATCTGTAAATACTGTATAATCTATATCGTGAATATTCAAAATTATTTTTTTATCTAACATATAATATCTATATTTTAAAATAACAGTATGAATAAGCTCTGCTAATTCTATCTCTTTTACAAAATAATCTTTTTCAGTATTGCCACTCCTTGCATAATATAGCATTTGCTCTACTAATTGGTTTATTTTATCAATTTCTTGTTTTAAACTATAATCTTTATTATTATCTAATGTAAGTGATATAGCTGATATTGGTGTTTTTATCTCGTGAGCAAAACTTTCAACATATTCTTGATAATCTGCACTTTCTTTTTCTAATTCACTAATTTTATCATTCATAGCTTTGCAAGCCTGTTTTAGTGCATAATAATAACTTTGACTTTCTATATCTGTTGGATTGTCTATAATTTCAGTTATTAAATATTTTTCTTCTAAATTATCTACTAATGATATTATTTTTTCATATCTTCTTTTTTGTTTGCTATACTCTATAATTAAATATAGAAACATAAAAAATGCTAATATTACTATCGTTAATACGATATATACACTTTTAATTCCTATCATTGAAAAGATAAAAGTAATTACAATTAAAAAAATTATTTGCTCTAAAACTAAAAATATCTTTTCTTCTAAAAATGTTATAAATTTCATAGTTTATAACCCTTTCCTCGAACATTTTCCAATAAATCTTTTATTCCTATTTCTTCTGCTTTTTTTCTTAACCTATTTATATTTACAAGTAATATATTTTCATCTAAATAATATTTATCATTCCATAATTTTTCCAATAATTCTTCTTTTGAAATTATCCTATTGTCATTCATAAAGAAATAATATAATATTCTAAATTCATTACGAGTAAGTTCTATTTCTTTATTATCATATTTTAATATAGATAAATGTAAATCTAATATATATCCTTTTTTAGTAATTTCCTTAAAATTCATTGGATTACTTAAATTTATTGCTCTTTTTATTTTTTCTAATAATATTATTGTATCATAAGGTTTTGTAATAAAATCTATTCCCCCTACTTTTATACTCATTATTTCATCTTCTGTACTATCTCTACTTGTAACAAATATAATTGGAATATTATTGTTTTCTTTTATTTTTCGACATATTTCATAACCATTTTCAAATGGTAAGTTTATATCTAAAAGAACTAAATTTACTTCACTATTTTTAATTAGTAATGGTATATTTTCAAAGTTGTTAAATGCTATTATTTCATAACCATTATTTTTAAGTAATTTTGATAATTCTTCACGAATTTTCATATCATCTTCTACTATTGCAATTTTCATATTTTCCTCCACTTTTTATATTATACTATATTTTGTCAAAAGAAAGCTAGTTCAATGCTAGCTTTCCTTTAAGTTTCTTTTAAATTCAAAATATGTTGCTATATAGTAAATTATATAAATTACTAAAAATACTGCTAATCCTCCAAAATAATATGATAAGTATGTATATTCGCTTGGCAATAATGTTTTATTTACATTATTTATTGATGTTATTAAACAAAAACTTATAATTATTGGGTAAATTATAGGTAGTCCAAACAATACCAATAATTGTTTCCTTATAGTTTTATATATTTTTTCTTTTCTTATGCCTAATCTATTTAATACATCATATCTGTATTTATATTTTGTAGAATCTGTTAAACTTTGAATTGCAAGTATTGTACCAACTGACGCAATAAATATAAATGCCATATATAAGCATATTGAACAAACAATAGTTACCATTGTATTTGTTTCTTCTATAAGAGTTCCCCTAACAGTAACTTTATATGTTAAAAAATCTTCTCCATCTTCATCAATATATATTAAATATTTTTTCATTCTTTCTTCTATTTTAGTTTCTAGTTCTGCTTTTGTTTTTTCCTTTGTATTAACAATTAAATGGCTTTCTTCTATTTCAAGATTTTTTACTGCTTCATCTGGTACTATAAGTGTATAAGATTTGTTAGAAAGATTTATCCAAAAACCTTCTGTAAAAATTTCTTTTTGTTTTAATTTTATACCATTAGACATAGTTAGTTCTTTGATAGAAGTAAGTCCCTCTATATATACATTTTCAGGTATATCTGCTATTATACTATATTCATCACTATTTAGAGTAATTGTATCTAATCCTCTTAATTCTTGTAATTTATTATAATCACTTAGCCTAATTACTGCATCATATCTATTTTCTTCACTCGTATAACTATAATAATCCTCTGTTTTTAATATATTTGCTGATTTATCTTTATATATATCATAGATATATTCATCTTTTATTGTATAATCTTCTTTTATAACTTCTAAAAATTCTGGTAAATTTTCTTTTTCATTTGCAACTGATACTTCATAAGGTGTTTCTAAATTTATTTGATAATCATACATACCTTTGTACAAACTAGACATATTTAAGAAAAATAATGTAAGGGTAATTAGCATAGATAGTGTTCCTAATGTAAAGCCCATAGTTCTCGCTTTTGATGAAAATGTCCTTGCAACAAATAAATTATCTTTTTTGTATTTAATGCTTTTATTATTAAAAATTACAAATAAAATAAAGTCTGAAATGCTTATCATTATTCCATATATACTTATTATTATCAAAAACATACTTATAGCAAGATAATTCATTATTGATTGATCTGCTAATTTATCAAATTGAAATTGTGAGTTCCATATATATAATCCTAAAATTCCTAAAATAACACTTGCAATAAATATAATTGTACGGTGTTTTTTCTTTTTCATTATCTTTTCTTCATTTTGTTTTTCTAAATAAAGTAATTCGTGTATGTTAATTTTTTTCATTCTTCTATTGGCTCTAAACAAAACTAATATATATATAATTGCAAAATATAATACTAATAAACCAATAGAAGCTAAATTTAATTCTATAAATATTGCTTGTGGTAGCCCTAGTAAACTAACAATTATCATTGACATAAATTGGCTTACTATAAAGCCAATAGGAATTGCAATTACTAATGCAATTAAGCCTATCAATAAGTTTTCTAATAAGAACATTTTTGTTATTTTCTTCTTTTTTATACCTAATAACATATACATACCAAACTCTTTACTTCTCTTTTGAAACATAAATCTTGTTGTATAATTTATTAGATAACTAATAACCAGTATTACTATTGCATTTATTCCATATAATACATAAGCGAATGTATCTAAACCTTTCGATAAATCTATTACTGCCTTTGAGCTTGATACTAAATTTAATGCAAATATCAAAGAAAATGATATAGTAATTGTTATTAAATAAATAATATAATCTTTTATACTTCTTTTTACATTTCTAAAAGCTATTTTACTTAACATTACCCACATCACCTCCTAGAAGTGTAAGCATATCAAGTATTTCATTGAAAAACTCTTTTCTTGTTTTTTCGCCTTTTATAATTTCATTAAAAATTTTTCCGTCTTTTAAGAATAATACTCTTTTACAAAAACTTGCACTAAAAGAATCGTGTGTAACCATTAGTATTGTCGCTTTTAAGTTTTTATTCATTTCGTCCATTGTTTCTAATAAAAGCCTAGATGATTTTGAGTCTAATGCTCCTGTTGGTTCGTCAGCTAGTATCAGTTTTGGATTATTTATCAATGCTCTTGCACAAGCACACCTTTGTTTTTGTCCTCCTGACACTTCGTAAGGGAATTTTTTTAAGATATCGCTAATCCCTAATTTATCAGCAATATTTTTTACTTTTTCATCAACCTTATTTGTATTTTCATTATTGATTATAAGTGATAATGCAATATTTTCATCTATTGTTAATGTATCTAATAAATTAAAATCTTGAAAAATAAAGCCTAAATTTTCTTTTCTAAAATCTGCCAAGTCATCTTCTTTAACTGTTGTTATATCTTTATTATCTACAAATATATGTCCACTTGTTACTGTATCTATTGTGGCAATACAATTAAGTAATGTTGTTTTTCCACTTCCACTAGCACCCATTATTGCAACAAACTCGCCTTCTAAAACACTAAATGAAATACCATCTACTGCTTTTGTAATATTTGTATTTACACCATAGTATTTTTTTAAATTCTCTATTTTTAATACTTCTTTCATAAAGAACTCCTTTCTCAATTTTAGTATAAACACTAAAAATTAAAATATAATTTCTTTTATTACTTAAATTATAGCAAGTTTGTTTCTAAAATAAAATTACAGTTTTGTAATAAAGTTTTATTCAAAATCTATTTTTCTTCTCTACAAAACTTATTTTCTATAATATCTGCTTGTTCTCGTGTAATTCTTCCATTTATTACTGCTAATCCTAGTAGTGCTTGTATGTTTCTCCATTTCATACCTTTGCACTTACCTTGTGCTGTTTGTTCTATATACTCTAATATTTCTTCTGCTATATAGTTTGGTACTATAAAATCTTCTGTTAACTTTTCCATTTTTTTACACCTCTACTATATTTTACTGGTTATATAGCCAATAGTCAAGTAACATACTAACCTTGTATAATTTTTTTATATTAAGGAGATTTTAGTATGTATAGATTAGAAATGGAAAATGGTTATTATCTTTTCAAATTAAAAGATTTATTAAATGCAAAACATATCAGCATAAATAAACTTTGTAGGGATACAAATACAGATTTTAAAGTTATTAAAAGAATAATGAGTGGGGAATTATTAAGGTTTGATATAATTGTCCTTGCTAGACTTTGTGATTATCTAAATTGTGGCTTAACTGATATTTTAGAATATTATCCGAATCAAAAATAATATGAAGATGTTAATTGCAAACTTTCATCTTCATATTTTCATTTTATATATTTAAAAATGCTGTAAAATAGCATTGTATTCATTATGTAATTTATCTATATCTCCATTTTTTGAACTATGAGATAATATAAATTCTTCTATCTCAAATTCACATTTCTTTAATTCTTCTTTGGTATATTCCTTATCTTCTACATTTACTCCTGCTTTTGTTAATAGACCAATTTCATTGTTTGAAAGTTCTTTTTTTAAGTTCATTTTCTGCTCTCCTTTCTTCTATTTCCAGAACATATTATAGACTTAATTTTTATTTTTATCAATAATTTAATAACAAATTTATAAAAATAAATATGGAGTGGGTAATGGGAATCGAACCCACGCTATCGGTTCGGAAGCTCGACATTCTACCACTAAATTATACCCACCTAAATAATTTTGTAATATGAATAAAGGGTACTTACGAACTGCAAGCACCCAATTTTCATCTTTCTTCTTTATTATAAATAACCTTTTCAATTTCATCTTTTGTAATTATTCTTTTATCTATTGTTTTTCCTTGTTTATTTACTATTTCAGCTAAATATTGTTTTTTATTATCAACTGACAAGATAATAGCCTTGTTACTATCTTTCAATTTTACTACATTAAATTTATTTATCTTCATTGTAATCATTCCTTTTACTTATATGCTGGTGTTCCATATCCTAAAATGACACTACTTCCAATATCATACACATTCTGTTTACACATATCTCCACTTGTATTGCCCTCAATAGTATAAACTTTGTTATTTTCTACTCTATCTACAATTCCAACGTGGTCTGCACTTCCATCATTGCTATCAGCCCAGTCAAAGAAGATTATATCTCCGAGTTCGTGGTACAAAACTCCTATCTTGCCATAATCCACAAGTTTGAAACCAAGCAACACCCTCACTTTGACAACTTGCGAATTTTGGAATTATGCCAGCCTCTATATATCCACACTCATTAGCACAAAAACTAACAAAACAAGCACACCATTCAACTCTATTATTAAACCCATACCAACTCCAAAAAGGTTGTCCTCCTACATTGCCAATATACTGTTTTGCAACTTCTACTATATCATTACTTCCTCCAGATGAGCCAGATAACATATAAGTCCACATAGAATTATATTCCTCTTTTTGAAGTTCAGCAAGTTGCACTTTTTGTTTTTCATTTAATTTATATAATTCTATCATTTCTTGCAATGATTTACTTGTTATATCAATATGTAGCATTTTTATCTTTTTCTTTTCAGTCTTTGTATTTCCGTTTTCGTCTGTTATTTCATATTCTTTTTCTATCTCATCTACTCTTGAAGTAATCGTATTCATTTGCCAAAATATTTCTTTCAGTTTGTTAATTTTGTTGTCATCTAGTGTTACAAGTTCTGTCTGTTCCTCTCCTTTACTTATCACAACTGCATAAATTGATATAATATCTTTCCACTGTGCTTTATTAGAATTTATTTCAAACTCATCGTGTTCATTATTTTTTTGTATTTCCGTTATTTTATTTGTAAATTCCTCGTTCAATTCTCTTATTACTGAACTCATATTCCTATCTCCTACTTCATCTTCATTAGAGAAAAATATACCAAAAATAGATGTGCATAATAGAGCAATTAAACAGATAACAATTATTACAACAACTGCTACCCAGCCACCTGCAATAATTGCTGATACAAGTGCCTTTGTTGCTAAAATTATTGCTTTTATAATTGCTATTGTTGTTTTTATTGCTATTTGAACTGCCTTTATAGTTGCTTTTACTGCTTGCTTTGTTGCCCTTGCTGTTCTTTGTAGCATTTTTACACTTTGTTTTGCAACTTGTTTTGTTGTTTTTATAGTTCTTTTAGTAGTTTTTACGGTATTTCTTGCTGATTTAATATTTTTTTGTATATTTTTTATACCTGTTTTTGCTTTTTTTATAGTTATTTTACCTTTTTGCTTTATATTCTTTATTCCTTTTTGAGCTTGTTTTATTTTTATTTTTCCCTTTGCTATATTTTCTTTTGTTTTTTCTAAATTTTGTTTTCCTTTTTGATTTAATCTTGGTAACGAGTAAATAGTATTTTCTATGCCACTATTTACTTTATTTTCTGCATACTCTTGTGCTGATTGCTCATTATTTTCATAACTTGCTTTTGTTTTATCTTTTATACTAACAATATTTTCTTTTAAACTTTTGCCCATTGTAGTTGCTCTATCAAATTTTTTTATACTAAAATCTTGTTTTTTCTTTGTTTTTATATCTGCCATTTTAGTTCCTCCTATTCTGCTGTAATTTTCTTTGCTACTACAACTAATCTTCCATTTTTAGCAGAATATTCGCAAGTTGATAATATCAAAAGTTTATCTCCATATTTTGCTGTTTCTCCTGTTTCATAAAAAGAAAGTTCTTTACATTTTTTTATAAATGTATCAAACTCATTTTGTGAATTGCTGTTTATAAATTCATAATACTTAAAACCTGTATAAGCAACTGTTTTAAATACTGCAATTATTTCATAGTCTGCATTTCCATATATGGTATTAAAGTTTATTATTTTATGATTATCATAAAATTCCTTCTTTTTGTATTTTTCTAATTCTCCAAAGACTTGATAATTAGTTATATGATGACCATATATAATTACATTATCACTTGTTTGCACATTGCAATATTCTGCTATATATGGTGTTCCTAATTGTGAATATTCTTTGTAAAAGTTTTTCCTTAAATAATAATCTTTTCTATTATTATCTGTCTGCATTACTGGATAACTTATATTAGTATTGTTTATTTTTAGCCAACCTATGAAATCATTGTTTATTTCATATAATTCCATTAAATTTATACTTTCATCTTTCTGTTCTTTATTTTTATCTTCTTGTTCTTCCGTTACAATATTTTCTAATTCTTCAAATACTGCATTTTGCTTTTTATCTTCTTTATAATTCATTATTATATAAATAATGCTAGTAACAAAAACTGCTACTAGCACTATCATTAAAAATATATAGAACCTTTTTTTCATATTCTTACCTCTTTCTATATAATTTCATTTAATTTTGTTGTCATTAACCTATAAAGTTCAGTATTTTTAGGGAATTTATTTACAAATGGAATAAGTGAATTTCCTACCTTTAATAGTCCGTGTCCTGCCTCAACATTTGTTATAAAACTTAACTGTTGGTCTGATATATTCAATAGTTTTGCAAGTTCTGTTCTATCTGTACTTGCCTGATTCAACATTATTATTAACTCACTATTTGCAAGCATTGTTCTTGCTAAATCACTTCTCAATAAATCTTCCACATTTTGTGTAATACCTGTGCAACAAGCTCCATATTTTCTAACTCTTTTCCATAAAGTAAATAGAAAGTTTGCTGAATATTCATATTGGAACAAAAGGTATATTTCATCTATATAAATATAGGTTGACTTTCCTTTTTGTCTATTTGCTGTTATTCTATTAAATATACTATCTAATATTACCAACATTGCAATAGGTTGTAATTGTTTTTTTAGTTCCAATATATTATAACAAACTAATCTATTATTGATATTTACATTTGTTTGTTTTGCAAATGTATTTAAACTACCATTACTAAATAATTCTATTGCAAGTGCTACATCCTTTGCCTCTTTTTCATTTTGCTTTAACAGTTCCTCTCTAAAATCCTTTAATGTTGGTGGCTCTCCTTCATAATCTCGTTTTTGATATTCTTTATAAACATTTGCCGTACATCTGTCAATTATTGAGCGTTGCTGTGGTTCTAATGCTTTTCCCATAAGTTGTTCACAAAGTGAAAGTACAAATTCTGACTTCAATACTATTGGGTTTGAATTATCGCCATAAAATTTATTCATATCCATTGCATTTATGTGATTTTTACTTGTTGAAGATATTTCTACAAGTTCTCCACCTAATTCTTTTACAAGTCCTGCAAATTCATTTTCTGGATCAATGATTATAACATCTGCATTTTTTTCTTTTAATATTATTGAACTTATTTCTTGTTTTGCTGTAAAACTTTTTCCACTTCCTGATACACCAAGAATAAAACTATTACCATTTAATAACTGTTTTCTATCTAAAAGTATCATATTTTTAGATATTGCGTTTTGTCCATAATATATTCCATTTTGGTGTTGAACTTCTTGAACTTTAAAAGGCATAAAAACTGCTAAACTTTCTGTTGTTAGTGTTCTTAATGTTTCTATTTTTTCTACTCCAATAGGTAGTGTAGTATTTAATCCATCTAATTGTTGAAATTTTAATAATCCAAACTGACATAGATTTTTTCTTGCTGTTGTTAGTATCGCCTCTGTTGTATTTTCAAGTTCTTTTTCCGTATCTGCTGTAAAAACTATTGTAATTAACCCTAAAAACATTCTTTGGTCGCGTGTCATTAAATCATTTAAAAACTCCCTAGCCTCTTGTTCTTGCTGTTCCATATCATACGGTATTGAGGCAAGGAAGTTATTATTTTCATTTTGCTTTCTCATATAATTAGCTTTGTTTGTTTCTACACCTAATAGTATCCTTTCTGCGTCTTTTATTGCCTCGTCTGTTGATACTGGTGTAATATCTATTGTAAGTATTAAATTTTTACTAATATCTGTTATTTCTGAAATCATACTATCTTTTATAAAGCTAGCATATTCTTTTAAAAATATTACTCTACCAAATTTATCTCCCATTTTAAAGGTATCTTTTTTAAATTCAAAACTATCTGGACAAATGTAATCTTTGAAACTATGTCCTTTTTTCATATTATCTATCATATCAAAGTAAAAACTATTTTCTTCACCCATTCTATAAAAGTTATGTAGCATTTTTAATCTTTCGTTTGAATCTAACTCTATACAGGTTGAATTTAATTTTTTAAAATGCTTGTTTAATTCTATTGCAATTCTTCTAAATGCTGTTCGTGCCTCTTCTAAATTTTTCTTTCTAATAGTTATCGTTATATACTTTTCTTGCACAATTCCATTTGAAGTTTTTGCTCCCTCATCTATTAGCATATTATATTCTTGTCTTAATCTATCAAGTTTATCTTTTTCATTTTCAATTTTCACATTATTTTCTATATTCTGTTCGTTCATTTTACTATTTAATATACTAATTTTTACAAGCTTATCACTTTCAAAAGAGTTAAGTATTTGCATATAATCTAAAAACATTGCTTCTTTATCATCTTCACTTGCAACAATATAGTTTATATCTGTAAACTTAAATGTTTTTGAATATTTGTTATTTCCTACTAAAAATATTCCATCTTTCCAAATGCATTTTATAGGAATAACATCTTGTACCCCTTTGGGAATAATAAATTTTTCTTTGTCTTTCTTAAATAATTTACTAAAAAACATAAATCTACCTCCTATAATTAAAGGAGGGTAAATCTCATTACTGTTTTTCTTTTATTTTTTTTGCTTTTTATTTTTCTTAAAAAGTTTTTTTCTTTTATTACTTTTGATATTTCTTTCACTTTGTTTATACATATCTAAATAATAGTTATTTGGTTTAAATACTAATCTTTTTGGTGTTAATATTTCTGATTTTATCCAAGCTATTACAAATTGTTCTGCTGTCATTCCGTTATATCTTACAAATCCTATCAACGCAAAAGGAACTGCACCTGCCATACAAAGCCACGAAACAGTTCCTGTATTATTTAGTATTGGTTTAAATATAAAATATATTCCAACAGCTACTATGCAAGCTAATGCTGAACATATAAATTGCCTTAAAGATAAGCCAAAAAATATTTTTTCACTATATTGCCTTATTTCTTTATTTATCTTGACTTCCATAAATAATTATCTCTCCCTTTCTCTTGAATTTCTTTTTCTTGCTTGTTTTGTTACTTCATTCACAAATTTTTTTTTTCTTGTATTGTTTCTATCATTTTTTCTTCCATTCCTATTCTAAAACTTCTACCATATCCACATTCTAATCTCTTTTTTTCCAATATAAATCCCTTCTTTCTTGTTCTATTACAATCCCATCATCTCTCTTACAACTCTATCTGCCATTTTAACTGTACCAACTAATACCAACATATTGAATACTAATTCTCCTATATAACTCCACACTTGCGTTGTAGCAGGTAAACTCGTATTAACTGCTGGTGGGTTTGAAGCAAATAATGAGAATATTATACAAGCAAGTACAATTATTGCTCCCTCCATACATACTGAAACATAGGATTTTATAAAACTTTTTCCAACACTTTGTGAAGGCTCTCCTGCAAAACTTGACAAAGGAATTGGTGCTATTGCTGTATATAAATAAAGTTTGAAAAATCTACCATATACACTCATTATCATTACAAAAGAAAGAACTGTTACAAGTAGTCCTCCGTATTAAAGTAACTGCCCACAAAGGAATACTTTCAAAAAAGCCACAACTTTCTATTGTTGTTATTAGTTCTTGTGGTAATACTGTATTTACGCTATCTCCAAAACCTGCCGAAGTCATAATTGTTGATATAATGCCTTGTACTATATCAAATATTGCAAGCATTAAATCTAATCCATATACAACTATTACATAAGCTATTGCAAATCGCAAAAATAACTTAAATGCGTGTTCTGGCTTTTTTACTTCTGCAAATGAATTACAAGTTTTTATAACACCAACCAAGAAAAAAATAACAAGTAATGCAAGTCCGTATTGCTTGCAATGCACCGTGAATATTTACTATTACTTCCCAAATACCTCCACCTTTAAAGTTTTCTGGTGTTTGTGTTACTAATTGCCATATTTCGCTTAATTTTCCATTCCAAGTGTCTATTGCATTTTGTAGATTTCCTACAATCCAATTATCGCTCAAATTTTATCGCCTCCTTATTCTTTATAAGAAGGCAATTCTTTCATTGTTTTTCTTAAATTTTATCCTAAAATTAGTTCTAATATTTGTTTTGCAAATGCTATAATTACACCACCTGCTAATGTCATAAATCCACTAGCTCTTTGTGATGGATCGTGTGATTTAATTGCCATACCTATTTGAACAATTCCCCATAATAACAATATAGCACCTATTGCACCTATAATCTGATACATAAAATTTTTTAAATTATTTATAACTGTTAGTGGATCATCAGTTGCAAATACTGTATTATTTCCTATCACTAATACACCTGCAACAGTTATTACTTTTAGTCCTATAGCTAATAATCTTTTTTTATTAAATTTATTCTTCATCTTCAAAAACCTCTCTTTCCGAGAGAGCTTTTTCTCATAATGTTTTTTTATTAGTTACTGTTTACTGTTTCTTGTTCCTTTAAATATTCATCTATTTCATCATCTAATAAAATTTCGTCATTTTCTATACTTTGATACTCTTTATCTTTTATATCCTTTACATTAGTATCAAAAGTAATTGTTGCAACAGAATTTTCAATTTTTCCGTGAATATACGGTTTATATCCTCCATCTTCTGTTAGTTTTATATTAGGATGTTTAAAAGTATTATACTTTTTATCTATTATTGGTCTTTCTCCACGTATGAATAACAAAGCATATTGATTGTCAAGCATTCTAACTTCATCAGGTGTCATAAGTTCTCTTCCTGCTATTTGATAATTAGTAGAATAACTACCAGAGTGTCCTGTTGATTTTCCATAAGTGTTTGTATCAATAGTTTCTTTTCCTAACAACTCACTAATATATTTATGTGTACTTTGTTCATTTCCACCTAAATATAAAAGTTCATCACAGTTTCCGTACAATGCTTTCCCATTGTTTTTCAAACAGCGTTTTTAGTTGAGCTAGATTTTGTAGTATGATACTAACAGAAATACCGTCTTGACCTCATTGTAGCTAATATCTTATCAAAATCATCAGGCAGTGAAACATTTGCAAATTCATCCATTATAAAATGAACATTTACAGGTAATGCACCTTTATATTTATGGTCTGCAACATAAAATAATTGCTGAAATAGTTGTGTATATAACATTGATACGATAAAATTAAATGATGTATCATTGTCTGGTATCAATGCAAATAATGCGACTTTCTTTTCTCCAATACTACTTAAATCTAATTCATCATACATTGTTAAGTTTGCTAAATCTTTTAAATTAAACTTTTCTAACCTAGACGCAAGTGTTACTTGTATTGATTTTAATGTTTTAGCAGAGCCTGAGTGATAACTTTTATAGTATTTTAATGCTATATGCTGTGGGTTTGTTTCTTCTATCATTTTGAATAATATATCTAATGGACTTTCATATTCGTCATCATCTTCTTTTACATCTCCTGCTCGTAGCAATTCTAATACCATATCAAAGTTTTGCTCATAGTCAGGTGCTTCATATTTTAATAGAAATATTAAAGCCATAAGTAGCATTGACGCTGCCGTGTCCCAGAATGGATCATTGCTTTGACTTCCTTTTGGTGTTGTACTTTTAAATAAGTTAGTTACAAGTTTTTGAATGTCATTATCATCTTTTAAATATGCAAATGGGTTATATCCAAAACTTAAATTCATATTGATTAAATCTAAAACTCTAACATCAAATCCATTTTTTTCTAACATATAACCCGTGTCCCTTAATATCTCTGCCTTTGGATCTAAAACAATATATGAGTTATTTGAGGCTTGCAACAAATTCGGTTTTGCATAAAATAATGTCTTGCCTGCACCACTTCCACCTATTACTAATGTGTTTAGATTTCTTCTATGCTTTTTAGCATTTAAGCCTAATCTTACATCTTGTGTTAAAATTCTATTTTCACTTTCTGGTAATTGCTTATATTTTTTATTGATTTCTTTTGTGTTACCCCATTTTGCTGAACCGTGTTCTTTGCCTTTTCTATAATTTTTTCTTGTTGAAAAATATGCTCCTATACCTATTAAATAAGAAAGCAAAAAAATAAGAACAGTTTTTGAACTATCCTCGCAAATCGTTATATTAAATGGTCTTTGCAACTTTGCTGGTAATTCATTTATAATTGTTGCAAGTCCACCATTTGTTATTGGTGCAATTATAAGTGCAAGCCATATAACTGCTATCATACCAATAATAGATATTACTATATATATTCTATTATCTTTCTTCATTTCGTACTCCTTTTCTTTTGAAAATTCCCTTTTTTTGTTTAGTTGGTGCTTTTATTACTTTTACTATAACCTTATCTATAATATCTGTTTCTACTTCCTTTTTTCTCATATTATTTTTCATATCAATTAAAGAATTTAGAATAACTGCATAAGTAGCTCTATCTAATTCCATAACTCTTTTATCATCTTCCATATAATTTCCTACCTTTCATACTCTTTATTTGTTTTTGTTCTTGTATTCATACCTAATGTTCTATCCATTCCCTCTGCAAGTATTTCAAAACATTCTGCTCCTTTTCCTAATTCTTGTTTGATTTCTTGTGGTGTCATTGCTTTTAGTTCATCTGGTATTTTTTCAAAATTAAAGTTATTTGTTGGTAGTCCATACCTTTTACTTACCATATATGAAATACTTTCATTTTTAAAAGTATTTAATTCTGATTCAGCAAAAGACAATGTATGAATACTTGCAATTTCTCTTACTAAACCTTGTATTATGCTATTTACATCTGCACTTTCTAAAACTTCTATTGTTCTGTTATTTGCATTAAAGTTTACTGCTTTATTATTTTCAACACTTGATACCACTTGAACTTCTACTGGCGACATAGATAATACAGCTTTTAATATTTGTTCTTTTGTATGTGGTAATGTATTTAATTGTCTTTTTACTCTCATATCAGATATATCATAAACTCTCTTTGGGTCATATCCCTGTGCTTCTGTTCCATCTTCTCTTGTATAAATATTTCCTTGTTCCAATATAATTATTTTATTAGGTTTTCCTGCAAAACTAATTTTTTCTTTTTTCCAAGTCTTAACATCTTTTAATTGTGTTGCTTTTGGATTTTGTGCTGTAACAAGTAAAGCATTCCCTACTGAATAAGTTGGAAATTTACTTTGCACATCTAAATAAGTTTGATATAACTTGCTATCTTCTGTTATTTTAGTTGCCATTTCATCTTGTGTTTGATATGCCCATTGTCTTTCTGAATTTTTTTCTTCTGCCCATTTATCTACATCAAATTCTTCTTTTTCTTTTTGCACATTATTTACTGCACTTTTCAAAATATCATTTATCATACTCATTATTTATTTGCTCCTTTCCTTTTTTCTATTTTTCTTTTTAGGTTGTGAATGCTTTGTTTCTTGTACTTTTTCTTCCTTTGGTGTTTCTTTGCTTTCTTCTTTTGATTTTTGTTTTTCTTCTTGCTCTTTCTTTATTGTATCTATTTTTTCTCTTATAGAAGGTTTTTCTTCTTTTTTAGTTCCTTCCATTTTTTCGTTCATTTTCAATAAACTCTCTGATTGAATTTCTTTCTCCGTATTTGAAAGATTACTGGGATTAGTATTCTCATTTTCTTCCTTAATATTTTGCTTTTTCAATAGTTTATTTATTAAATCCTCTGATGTATTTTTTTCTTGAATATCTTTTGAAATTTCAGTTTTATCTTTGTCTGTAACTATTTTTTGTAAATCTTCTTTATCCAATGCTGTTTCAATTTTTGTTTCTCCTATTGTTGTCAAATTAAATCTTTCTACCATCCTATTTACTCTTACTGCATCCTCTCCTTTTACTAAAAGGTCTATTACGCCATCTTTATTTTTTAATTCACTTCTTTTGCACATTGCACTATATAAAACACCATATCTTTTAGCGTGTTTTTTAAATTCTTTATAATCTTCTTTTTTTATTGTAAATACTTTAAAATCTCCTGTGCGTTTTAGCATATTATTTATTCCTACTCGACCTTTTACTTTATCGCCTTTTGATTTACTTAATGCTACTAGCATTACTGCTAATTCTTTTGCCATACTTCCTGTTAATCTTGCTACTACTTCAAAACCGTCTAAACTTAATTTAACAACTTCTTCGGCACTATCTCCTGCTGTACTCATAGTCTTTGTCCTCCTTTCCTTTTTGTTTTTCTTCGTTTAATTCTTTGATGTTTTCTTTTATTTTAGGTACTCTTTCTTCAATTTCTCTGCACATTCTTACCTCCTTTTTCAAGTATTGAATTTTCCCTGCAATTATAGAGAGTTCATTATAATTCTCCTGTTTTTCTTCTTTCTTCAGCTTGGTATTTTGATAGTATAATTTATCTCGCTTTTCTTCCAAACTGGATATTTCTTTTTGCAAAGTATTCATATATAAAGAAAGCTCTTTTGTAGTCTTTATATCCTTACTACATAAGAGCCTTGCTTCCTGTGATATTCTTTCCATTTTCTGCACATCTGCTTTTATTGAAACTGGTGTTTTTCTTCTTTTTTCTGTTTTAGGGAATATCTTTAATAAATAACAATAATATAAATATAATGCTTTTATTCCTGTTGCTTTTTTCCTATTTTTTATTTTAAAATTACTTCTATAAACTTTTTTTGAACGCATTTCTGGAAATGGAACTTTTATAGCATTTTCTGTTTTTATTCTTGTTTTTATTCTATCTATTTCATAATCATCTCCGTATGCTCTTGCTATTCTAATATTTTTCTTGTAGGGTTCTTTTCTTATACTCAATTTTCCTGCCCTATAAATTAGTTCATAATCCATTGCTTTCATTAAATTTTCAAATTCCTTATAAGTATTTGACTGTGTAATTGCATAATCTATATCTTGTTTTGTTTGTGTATGATAATTAGATTTTTTCAAATATTGTTTATAGAATAATGTGTAATCAATTTTACATTTAGTTGTTTTTTCTTCTAAAACATTTAAGCCATACTCTCTGCATAAAGCATCAGATGTCTGCCTCATTAAAGCATAAGTTTCATTATTATCATAATACTTTTTACCATCTATAAATGAAACTGAATTTAGTACAAAGTGATTATGAATATGATTAGTATTCAAGTGTGTTGTAACTACTACCTGAAAACTATCTCCCCATAGTTCCTCTGCTAATTTTATTCCTATTTTATGTGCTACCTCTGGTGTAACTTCTCCCTCACAAAATGACTGAAATGCGTGATAACCTAAAATTTTATCTTCTTTATCAAATATCTTTTTTGTTTCCATCATTTCTTGTAATACTGTATCTTCACTACAATTTATTGCTGTAACATACAGCTGTTCTTCTGTTTTATAACTTGCCTTTACATACTCAACTACTCTGTGTAAATTATAATAGCTGTCTGCGTTCGTTTTCTTTTCATTTACTACATAGTCAATAACATTATCTAGTCTGCTTTGTATATCCCATATTTTTGTTGTTGCCATTATAATACCTCCAAATTATTTTAAATATTTTTCTGCTATTCGTAGCCTTAATTCATCTATTCCGTCTAGTGTCTTTTCAACTCTTTTTGTATCAAGTTGTTTTGTAAATCTACTTAACTCTTTTATTGTTTTTATATCTTTTCTAAAATGTAAAAGTTCTTTCATAATTTCATAAAATTCTTGTGGTGGCTTTTCTTTTATTGTTGCACCTGTTATCAATTTTCTAATTACTTGTACTTCTGTTTTGCCTGATAGATTACTTAAATTTTTTAGTGAATTATCTTCTTCTTCATCAAACCAGAAGTTCTTTTTTATTCTTCTTTTTCTCATAGCTTATCCTTTCATTATTTTTTATTTTAAATGGGGTTTGGGGCATTGCCCCACAATATCGAATTTTTACTAGGGAGGAAAAATTCAGTGCTTGTTAGGATTCTAACTGGTGTATAATTTCGTCTATCGGAATACAATTTCCACACCTATCACAAACAATTTCTGCATATTCTTCTGGTAAATCATCTTTAATTTCTTCTATATTTTCCTGTTCATTTTCTTCCATAAAATTTCCGTTTTCTTTTCCAATAAAGAAATTATTTTCTTTCATAAAATTTTCATAATCTTGTAAATTTTCTTTGCCATTTTCATCAATAATTCTTTCTACTTTAAAAGATAATTTTTTATTATCTTTTGTTTCTTCTATAAAAAATTTTCTATCATTTCTAACTGCATTTTTTAGTAATTCAATTAGTGCCTCTAAATGATTTTCTGCAAAAATTTCTACTTCTGTTTCTTTTGATTTCTTTATCTTAAATTTATATTTTTTCATAATTATCTCGACCTTTCTTCTTTAAATTTAACAATATTTTTAATTCCTTTTTTAATACATAAATATTCATTAACATCTTTTCCATAGCTTAATTTATTAACAAAAACTTTATACTTTTTACTCATTACTTGCTGAAAAAAAGCACTTGCATTTCTTCCTGCTAAATCATTATCTAAATGTAAATCTATTTCATTTACATTTGGATTCTTTTTCAAAAATTCTGTTAGTGAAACTGGTATTTTTGTTTTTTCTACATCATATTTTGAAGAATAAATACCTCCTAATGATAGTAAATTTTCTGCTCTCCAATTTTTATTTTCTAAATGTAAAAGAGTAGCATAAGATAATAAATCTATACTACTCTCAAACAAATGAACTATATTACTTTCTTTGTCTGCTTTTATCTTAAAAGAATATCTTTTGTTACTACCAGTTGCCTCTCTCATAAATCTTTCTTGATTAGTAGCTCTACAAAAAGCATAACTAGGAATATTGTCATTATTGTATCCAATAAATACTACATTATTTGTCTTTTCTTCTTGATAAAGTAATTTATTTTCAATGCAATAATTTATAATATCCTTATCAATTCCTCGTGATAATAAATAGTTTATTGCTCTATCATTATTTACTGCTTTTACTGGTACTTTTAAATGCTTTTCTTTGTCTTTTTCTTGTTGCTTATACTGGACTGGTGCTTGTACTCTTATATTTCCTAATACTGTTTGAACTGCATTTATAAATGTAAAATTTCTAACTTTTATTAGATAATCTATTGCACTTTTTCCACCTACTCCTTTTGTAAACCAATACCATAAACCATTACTTATTTTTAAACTATCGTGTGATTTTGTTGTATATGTATTTCTACACACTTCTACTAATTCGTATGGCTCATAATTTTTTAGATAAGTGAGTAGGTCTACTTGTCTTGCCTCTGCTACTAATTCTGGTGGTATATATGCCATTTTCTACACCTACCTTTCCATTTGTTTTTTATTTTTCTCTTTATAATCGTCTGTTATTAAATCAATTCTTTCATCTACTGCATATTCTAATACTTCATTAAAATTACCATCACTTTTTAACCATTCATCATAACACTCTTGTAATATTCCATCTGTTTTTAAGAGTGCTTTTAAATCAGAAACAGTATAATCTTTGTCTTTTATTTTATAAACCATTTCTTCTTTTGAAACTTTTTCATAAGCTCTTTCAAGAATAACTTGTGGTGGACATTGTTTTAGTTCTGCTATAAATTCCTCATATTCCTTATCAATTTTATTATTAAATTTTTGTTTTAATTCTTCTAATTTACTCATAAACTTCACTCTCTTTCCTAATCATTATATGGTAATCTATTTTTCTCCATATAACTCTTATATAAATCTTCTGAATTATAATAAGTTTTTTCTTGCGAATAATATTCATTATTTGGATCTGCGTACTTTTTCATTGTTATCTTTTGCATTCTCTTTATTCTATTTTGTTCTCGAATTTCTTTACAATTTTCAATTTCTAATTCTTGTAGTTCTAATTGTAATCTTGCTGACTCATTTTTGTATTTTCTTACTTCTAATTTTTTCTTTTTATATTTTATTTCAAGTTCTTCTAATTCCTTATTTGCATTAGCGATTTTTACATTTATTTTTCCTATTTTTTCTGTTATTTCTGCTCTTTGCATAATCATCACTTCCTTTTAATTTTAAGCAACAAAAAAGAAGCTGATATTACTCAACTTCTAACTTTTCATATTAAATTATAATTATAATTTATAGTTACTTTCTATCTTTATTATTATTTTTCAAAAAATCATAAATTTCATTTGCAAGTTCTTTTGGAGTATCAACATTTACTTCGTGTCCTGCTTTTTCTATAATTTTTAATTTACTATTTTTTATTACCTTATTTAATTGTTTTGCACTTTCTAAATTTACCTTGTCATTTTCTCCACAAATTACTAATGTACTACATTTAATTTTGGATACTTTTTCTTTTATATTTAATTCTGCCATAGAGTTTGTTAATTGTATAAAGTTTTCTTTTGAGATTCCCATTTTTTCAAAAGTCATTTTAGGCATAAACCTAAATATAAAATTTTGTATTTTAAATAATTTCTTTGGTATTTCATAAGGTACTCCACAAAGTATAATTGAATTTATTTTTTCAGGATATAATATTGCATAATCAATAGCAAGTAAACCACCCATTGAAATTCCAATTAAATTTAATTTATCATTAAAAGAATTACAATAATCGACAAATACTGCAAATACATTTTCATAAGTTAATTGATAGTTTTTAGCAATTTCAAATAAATTAGGTGTTTCAACATTTATATTATCTTGATTTAAGTTTTCTTTTACCTTATCCCAACTTCTATCTGTTTGACCTAGTCCGTGAACTAAAATATTTATCATCTTTTAATCTCCTCTACAAGTTAGTATTTGTGCTATTTATTTATTGTATCAATTATAATATCTATTGCATTATTTACAAAACTTATTTTTCTTTGACTAAATATTTCCCCATTATGCGATAATGTAACAACTGCTATTGCTATTTGATCTTTCTCTGTATAATTAGTATTTCCCATAAGTGTAGTCCACTCTACTTTAATATCGTTTGTATTTATTTCTTGTTCATATTTTATTTCATATTGAAGTTCTTCCGTAAATGGTGTATTAGAACTTGATTTTACAATAATTTTGTCATTGTCTTTATATATTTTTATTGTATAATATACTTTTTCTTCATCTGAACTAACATAATCTTCGTTTGGAGAAACTGTTTCCTCATAAATTAAATTATCTTCTTTTACATTTGCATTTTTTATAGTATTCCTATAAAAAACAAATAAGCATAAGATAATCAAAAATAATAATACCGTTACTAATAAAAATATAGTGTTTTTCTTATTCATAGTACTTTTTCCTTTCATTTCAAAATTGCTACTTTAATGCTTTATATTCTTCATACAACTTTAATATTAAATCTTTTATTACAGAGGTATCAAGATTTTCTGTGTCAGCCTTTTCTTTCATATATATCAAAGCATTTACTGTAACTCCTATAAGGTCTTTTTTTGCTTTCATTTTAGGTTTTACTGCACACATTGCCTCATTTATTACATCTACGCATTTTCCCTCTTTTAATATTTTTGTTCTAAAATCGTTTAGGGCATAAAACATTATTCTTCGTTCATCTTCAGTTAGTTTTATTTTCTTTCTAATACCAAACATTATAATTATCTCCATTATTTACTACTATTTGAATTATAGCACAAATATTTATAAAATAATATAGAAGATATTATTTTTTTAATATCTTCTATGTAAATTATAGTAATCCCATTTGTTTTAAGAATATAAACATTTCTCTTGCACCTAATTTAAATGTTTCTGTTGTTTCTATGGTTTCCATATCTCCCTCTATTTCAAAAATATCTAATATAGAGTTCAATTCAACATCTGTTAGTTCTACTGCCTCTCTATCTTCTAAAAAAGTTCTTACATTAGGATTTTCTGATTTTATTTTTTCTCTTTTTGCCATATATTCTTTATAATCTTTATTTCCTTTTAGCATTTTCATTCTATTAGTATTCATATAATCCCAAAAGTCATCTGAATACTCATCAAAAAATATTGTATTATCTTCATTATTATCTTTTGTTTCATTTTTAGTCATATTTTTTAATTCTATGCCATCATAAATACCTAATTTATAATACATTTTATTCCAGAAGTCATCATCTGCATTTGTATTTAATTCATATTTGTTAACTAATCTTAATAGTTCATTTTGTTTGTCTGTGTCTGTAACATACTCTTTAATCTTTTTTGTTAATTCTTCATCAGTATTTACTGCTTTTAATTCTTTGTTTTGTTCTTTCATTTTTTTTAAGATATTATCTGCAAACTTTTCTCCTCTTTCATTATAAAGTTCATCTAAAATAGACCATTTCAAAAATTTTTCTACTTCCATTTTCATTACCTCCTATTGTTCTTATTTTAGAACAATACTCAAAATAATAAAAATGTGTAAAAAACTTATTTTTTCATAATTTATAGACTTGACACTATCTTGCATATTCTCTTACTTTTTCATTAGAATATTCTTCAATTTCTTCCTGTTCATCATCAATATCAATGACTTCTCTTTCTTTTGTATCTCCTATTTTTAGTAATTTATTTACTTCTTTTAATCTTGCTAAACTTTCCTGCAATTCTTGTTCTTGTGCAAATGGTACAGATAAATTTTCTTTTGCATTTTTGCATTGTAATTCTAAATTTTGTAACTTCTGTGTTGTACTTTCTAATTGTTTATCCATAGACTCTAATGCATTATTTATACGAGTTATTACACCTACTTTATCAGTTCCAAGCACGGCTCTATAAGTCTGATTATTTTTTAATGCTATTTGAAATAATTTAGAAAAACTATTAAATTCTAAATACATTTTAAATCCTCTGTATTCTCCTATATATACTCCTTTTAAATCTGTAACATTTTTACATAGTTCTAATATTTTTGCTCCTGCTTTGGCTCTTTCGTTATATATTTGATTATCTAATATCATTGTTGAAAAATTATCTTCATTTATTTTTGTGTTTTCAGTTAGTTGTTTTTTATCTTCTTTTAAATTTTCTATTGTTTCATTGCACTCTTTTATTTGTTGTGGATATTTTCTTTCTATCATTTCTTCTAATTCATATTTTTGACTCAAATAACTTTGTTTTAGCATTTTTAATTTTGTTGTTTTTGCTTCTAATTCTGTTTTCTCTTTTATATATTCATTACCTGTTGCAAGTGCTTTTATTTCAGCATAGTCTAATGCTCTTTCGTCAATATCCTCCATACTTCTTATTGGTGTTTTTGATGTCATTATCTGGCTAGTAAATGATTGTTTTTGTTCTATTAGTTGATACATATATGCGTCAAAAGTTCTTTGTGTTACATAGTTATAAATATGCACAAGTTCATTTTCATTTCCTTGCCTTAACATTCTTCCAATCCTTTGAATTAAATTAGCACTTGTCCACGGACAGTCTAAATTGTGCAATGCTATTATTTTATCTTGCACATTTGTACCTGCTCCCATTTTGAAAGTGCTACCCATTAAAACTCTTATTTCTCCACTACGCACTTTGTCAAATAGTTCTTCTTTTTTTGCCTCTGTTGTTGCTTCGTGAATGAAAGCAATTTCATTTTCTGGTATTCCTTTTTCTATTAGTTTTCTTTTCATATCTGTATAAACATCTGTAAATTCTCTTTCTTTGCATTTCCATACTCCATTTACTAATTCTAATTCATAAGGGTTATCATCTGCACCAAGTGATTTTGGTGTTGATAAATCGCAAAAAACTAATTGTGTTGACCTTTTTTCTTTTGTTTTCTCCCATATATCATAAATATTTTTAACGCAAACATTTACTTTACTATTTTCATCATCTGGTAAATTACTATTTATTAGTCTTTGGTCTAATGCTAGTTTTCTTCCCTCATTTGTGATTGCAAGCATATTATCTTCCCATACTGGAACTAATCCTGCTCTTATTGCCTCTGCTCTTTCTCCTAAGTCTGATACCATATCTATTTGTATTTGTGTTGGTTCTACTGCTATATTATGCTTTTCAGCTTGTGGTGTTGGTAAATCTAATGTTTCTGCTGTTTGAATATCTGCAATTTCACGGAACATTGTCATTAGTTCTGGAATATTATTAAATTTTGAAAATCTTGTTTTTAATTTAAATTTATCTCCTTCTGGAGCAAGTTCTATTGCTGTTACAGTTTCTCCAAATGTACTTGCCCAACTATCAAAATGTTGTAAATGATTTTTAACTAATGTGCCATATTGTAAATATCTCTGCATAGTATAAAGTTCTGTCATTGAATTAGAAAGTGGTGTACCTGTTGCGAAAATAACACCTTTTCCTCCGTGTTATTTCATCCATATATTGCGTTTTCATAAACATATCAAAACTTTTTTGTGCATCTCCACTCTGAACTCCTGCTATATTTCTCATTTTGCTTTGTAAAAATAAGTTTTTATAGTAGTGTGCCTCATCTACAAATAGTCTATCTATTCCGTAGTTGTTCAAATGTTATTACATCATCTTTTCTATCTGCATTATTTAATTTTTCAAGTTTTGCCTCTAATGATTTCCTTGTTTTTTCTAATTGTCTTATTGTAAATTTTTCTCCACTTACCTCTTTTATTTCTTCTATTCCTTGTATTATTTCTTCTATTTGTTGCTCTAAAAAATACCTCTGCCTTTCTACTGACATAGGTATTTTTTCAAATTGACTGTGTCCCATAACAATGGCGTCAAAATCGCCAGTTGCTATCTTTGAACAAAACTTTTTTCTATTATTTGTTGAAAAATCTTTTTTAGTTGTTACAAGTATATTTGCTGACGGATATAATTGTAAAAATTCGTTTGAGAATTGCTCTATCAAATGGTTTGGTACTACAAAAAGACTTTTATTACATAATCCTAATCGTTTGCTTTCCATAGCACTAGCCACCATCTCAAATGTCTTACCTGCACCGTACTTCGTGGGCTAAAAGTGTGTTTCCTTTATAAAGTATTCTTGCAATAGCATTTAATTGATGTGGTCGTAATTTTATTTCTGGATTCATACCATAAAAATTCAAATGACTTCCGTCATATTCCCTGTTTCTTATACTATTAAATTTTTCGTTATATAATTTTACAAGTTCTTCTCGCCTATCTGCGTCTTTAAATATCCATTCTTCAAATTTCATTCTAATTTCATCTTGTTTTGCTTGTGCTATTGCTGTTTGTTGTTTATCTATAACACTTTTTTCATCTTCTGTTCCTTCATTTATTTTTTTGTATATTTTTATATCATTTAAGTTTAATGTTGTTTCTATAATCTTATATGCACTTGCCTTTTTTACACCATAGGTCTTTGTAGCTTTTACACCTTTATCTACTGACTTTCCTGTAACATTCCATTGAGAAGTATATTCAGAATAATGTACTTTTATTTTTTGCTTATCCCAATAATCTGTGTCCAATAATTCATATATGAATTCTTCAATATATTTTTCTGGTATCCAAGTAGCACCTAGTTTAGCAACTATTTCACTTGCTTTTATATCTTCTGGTATTACTTTTTCAAGTTCTCTAACATTTATTTCAAACTCTGGATTATATTCTGCTATTCTTCTTGCTATATTCAATTTTTCTCTAACATTTCCAGAAAGATATTCGTCTGCTGTTACATACTTTTTTTCTTCAGGTGGTGTGTCTGGTAATCTAAATATTTGCCCTTCTAATTCTTTTACCAGTTCTTCTTCTGTTTTATCTGTAATTGATTGCATAAATTCCATATCAATTCTTGCTTTTTCTGTTAGTGAAACAATAAGAGCCTCATTTGCTGTATCTACTTTTGTTATTTCTTTTTTAGGTTTAATTGTTCTTTTTGAAAACATATCTGCTTTTCTTATAAAATTACCTTTTGAATCTAAAATTTCTAATGAGCATAGAAGATAATAACTACTATCTTCGGAAAATGCTTGATTATTTCCTCTACTGTTAATTCTTCCATATTTTTTAACAAAGTTATCATATAACCTATTTAATCTATCTTGCTCTAATTGTATTTCATTATCTGCACTATCCTCTACTTGTAATTCTATAAGTTGTCTAACACTATCTCTTATTTCTACCATACCTTTTATACGATTTTGTTTTGTTTCTGGATAATCTTTTTCATACATTCTGCTATTTTCTCTATAATATACTTTATTATCTATTACTGCATAAGAATAATTTTTTACACCTGGATCAGCTGGAATGGAATTATCTTCATCATCTAAAAGTTCGTCTAAATCATATTCCTCTATTTCAGCTTGTATATTAGATATAGCATTTGAAAGCATATAATCTAAATCACTACCTTCTATCATTTTACAAGCCGAACTTTCTCCAAATCTGGTACTTTCCATTACCATTTGTCCCATAATCATATTAGGATTATCTACAAAATACTTATTCATTTTTATTCCATTTTCTGTTGTATCAAGTTTTACCCAGTCCTCCTCAATGTCTGTTATTTTATCTCTTTTCTTCAAAAAGATAATATCTGATGTTACTTCTGTTCCTGCATTACTTTTAAATGTATTATCTGGTAGTCTTATCGCTCCAACTAATTCTGCTCTTTGACATAGATATTTTCTAACACTTGTATTTTCTTTATCCATTGTGCCTTTACTTGTAACAAATGCAATAATTCCACCTGGTCTAACTTTATCTAATGTTTTTGCAAAGAAATAATCGTGTAATACAAATTTATTCTTGTTATATCTTCTGTCATTAGGTTTAAAGTCATCAAACGGCACATTTCCCAGTGCAACATCGAAGAAATTATCTGGTATATTAGTTTTTTCATATGCTTGTACTGCTATGGTTGACCTTTGATATAACTGCTGTGCTATTCTTCCAGAAATGCTGTCTAATTCTACACCATACATCTGACAATTCTTTAATTCTTCTGGTAACATACCAAAAAAGTTACCTACACCGACACGCTGGTTCTAAAATATTTGCTTGTTTTAGTCCCATATTTTGTAGTGCTTTATAAATGTTTCTTATAACTACTGGTGGAGTATAATATGCTGTTACACTAGACGCTCTTGCATTTTTATATTCATCTTCTGTAAGTAATTCTTTTAGTTCAACATATTCATTTGCCCAGTTTTCGTTTTGTTCTTCAAATACTGACTTTAATCCTCCCCAACCTACATATTTTGATAGTATTTCTTGTTCTTCTGGTGTAGCATATCTGTTTTGCTCCTCACATAATTTTAATACTTTTATTGCCTCAATGTTATTTTTATATTTTTCTTTAAGTGTTCCAACACCTAAATTATCATCAGTAATTTTAAAATTGTTTCTTTCTTCAGGTGGTATTTCAGGGTGTAAATCAAAATATTCAATGTTATTATTTTTCCTTGTTGTTTTAGGAATAACATTATTTTCTGTAATTTCATTTGAATATTTTTTCCTGTATTCTGTTAGTTTTTCAAAATCATTATTATCAATTAAATCTACTGTTCCATTATCATTATAATTAAATACTTCATTAAATAAGAAGTCATAAAATTGTTTATCTTCCCATTGATTGTTGTAACTGTCCTTTGCAATTAAAGTATCTTTATCATCAATTTTGATTTCTATATCATATATCTTATGCTTTCTCAAAACTTTGTTTAATAAATCTATTTCTTCATTGCTATTTTCTTTTTGCATTTGTTTTTCATAATTTTCTGCTAATGCTTGTGCTAAATGTTTGAAATAATCAACTACATCTCCATTATAGAAGTCTATTTTTATTATCATATTTTTTATTTCTTCTTGTTCTTCTATTGTTGTCGCTTTTATATTTTCAATAATATTTCCAACTTCAAAATAATGTGTATTTTTATCTGTTTTCACTTCTAAAATCTGTCCTAAATCAATTCCTTTTTCTTCAACAAAAGTATCTAACCATTTGTCAAATAAATTTTCTTCTGTATTTTCTTTTTCTTGTTCTGGTATATCCCTATCTTTCAAATAATCATTCAAAGGATTTTCAGCAATTTTTGACATTATATCTTCTATTACAACTGTTCTCTGGTCTAATGGAAATTGATTATCATATATAGTCATTTTTTCATTATCTAAACTTATAATTGTAAATTCTTTTAGTGCTAAATGTATTACATCTCCTACCATAAAACTATAAGTATCTTTATTATATTTTGGTATAGCATAATGAACGTGATTAGCTATACAATATTTAGTTATTGTGTCCCAGTCTACAAAACATTCTTCTGACCTTGTAAGATAATTTCCTAGCCACAAATTCAAATTATTTTCATTTACTTTATAACCTACTCTTTTATCATCTAAATAAAATTCAGTATAAGCATTTCCTAGAACTTGTTTTATATATTCTTTGCACTTTTCTTTATCTTCGTTATTTTCATAAATGAAATTACCAAATTCTACTTTACTCTTTTCAATATTTGGAGATTCTTCTAATATTTTTCTTATTGTTTGCTCATCAAAAAAAGAAGCATTATCTGCCTCTTTTTCAGTTTCTGTTTCTTTTAATTGTAAATTATCTCTCTTATTACTATCTGCTCTGCTGTCGCTTGAATGTTGTTCATCTGTCCTACCCATTCCATTTGATTGTTTGCTTTCAATTTCTCTGTTATCCCATATTTTTTCTTCATCTGTTCTACTATCTCTGCTATCCTTTTGTTCGCTATTTCCTGTATTTGTATTAAGTGGTCTGTTAGCTTGTTGCTCCCTACTAGCATTGTGTATGTTCCTCTCTTGTTCTGTTTTAGATACGCCAACCTCATTTTCGCTAATCTTCCTAGTTCCACTTTCTTGTTTGTTTTCTCTATTATCAAGTCTGGTATTAGATAATTCCCTTTCTGACTGTAAGTTATTTTCATTTTCAACACTTCCTTTCTCATTTTCTTTATTATAAATATTTTTTCTTAACCTCTCAAATGTATAATTTTTATTTTTTTCTTGTTTTTCTAAATTTATTACTGTCTTTGATATTTCAAGTAATATTTCTTTTGAAAAATCTCTTGTCGCTGTTCCTAATATAGACATAGTTTCAAAAGTGTTAAATTTTTCAATTTCTTTAAAACAGTCTTTTCTTATATAATCATTTACATCTAACCCACATCTTGACATTGTTAGTGCTATTGTACTATATATTAAAATTTCTAAAAAACTATTTTCTAATTCTTCTGGTTTTAATGTTTCTAATTTACTATTTGTTGTTACATCTTTTAATTCTTCTAAATAATCTTGCATATTATCAACAATATGATTATAAACTGTGGATATTATTGCTAATGGTAGGTTACTTTTATCTTCCATTGTTCCGAATCTATCTTCTAATGCCTCTATTATATTATCTGTATATTTTTCATCTGCTTGCCACAATTTTAGTTTTCTACCATATACATTACTATTAGTATCTGATACATCAAAAACAAATCGTAGTCCTAATTCTCCATCTTTTTCAGTTATTAAAGCAATTCCTTTTGCTCCTTTATTTACCCACCTTTTTAATTTTTTGTTCCATATAGTTGTTTCTGCACAAGCAACTGCGTCAGGTTTTTGTGCATATATCAATATTTGTTCATCAAACTTATATTTATAATTATAACTTGCTCTTTTTAAAAACGAAATCCAGTTGTCAGCATTTCTACTTACTTCTTCTAATGTTTCTATATATAATTGTGTTATTTGTTTTTCTTTTCTTGTTAGTTCTTTTGCCAATATATTCCCTCCTTCCGTTTTTAATTTTTTATATAAAATTTACTCTATTTCTTCGCCTAAAAATAAGAATAATGCCTTTTTATTTTTTCTTATTGCTTTTCTTAAACTAATCAATGTTTTTATATCTGTTATTGTATAATTAGGTAATTTTTCTAAATCTTCAAATTCCATAGATAGTATTGCTTTCTCTGTATTTATTCCTATTTCAGCCAGTCTATCTACCATCTTTTGTATTTGTGCAATATTATACTTTGCCATTTCTCCACTCCTTTTTTTGAAAAATGGTGGCCTACTTTTTTGTAGCCACCATTTTACTTATTTAATTTTATTTGTTTTTATTTTTAATTTTCTTATATGATAATATTGAAATTCCTAACAATGAAATAACTGCAATCATTATTGCCAATGTTATATTTCTTCCATCATCTGTCTTTGGTGTTTCTATTAGTTGATTATAAAATTCTACTTCTGTTGTTTTATCGTTTTCTACTGTTACTGTTTGTGCCTCTGGAATTATATATCCACTATTTAATTCATTTTGTAATTCTTCGATACTATATTCTCCTGTTAGAACTTCATCTATAAATATTTCTCCATTTTCATTCGTTTTATAAATAGCCTCAAATGTTTCTCCTGTTAGACTTGTTCCTGTTATTTTAAATTCTATTCCTGCTATATTATTTCCATCTGATGATACTTTTGTTATTTTTATTTTTCCTTTTTCTTTATAGTTATCAAATTTTAAATCTGTTATTTCATTTTCTTTTAATTCTACAACTTGTTTTTCATTAGATAATATATATCCTTTTTTAGTTTTTTCTTCATAAACTGTATATTGTTCATCTATTGCTAGTCTTTCTGATGTTCCCTCTCCGTTTTCATCTGTTATTATTCTATCTACAATTTCGCCTTTTGAATTTTCTACTATAAAAGTTACACCTTCTAATGGTACTTCTGTTTCTCCATCTATTTTAATAACTTTTATTTGTCCTTTCTTTTTCTCATTTTCAAAAGTGATAGAAGTTATTTCATCTTCTTTTAATGTTACTTTTTGTGGTTCTTCGTTTAAAACATAAGTATCTCCTGTAATTGTTTCTTTTACTGTATATTGTTGGTCTATTGGTAATAGTTTTGATACTGCTTTTCCATCTTTATCTGTTACCAAAGTATCTACTAAATTGTTTTCTTCATCATATACTTCAAATGTTACATCAGGAATTTTAATTTCATTGTTATCTTTGTCTACTTTTATTACCTCTACTTGTCCCTTTTTCTTATCATTTCCAACTGTAACTGTTGTAATTTGGTTTGCTTTTAATTCTACTTCTATTTTTTTGTCATTTAACTTGTAATATTCATTTGTTTTAGTTTCGTGAAGATATAGATTTTGATAATCTCTAATTGCATATCTTGATGTATATGCCTCTCCTTGTTCATTTGTTGTTATTGTTTCTAAAACATTTCCGTCTTTATCAAGAACTTCAAACTCAACACCTGCAAGTTTTACTTCGTTATTTTCACTATCAACTTTTATTACTTTTACTCTACCTTTTTTCAACTCATTTTCTATCGTAGTTTCTGTTGTTTCATTCCATTCTACTTTAATTTCTGTATCTTCTGCTAAATTGTACCATTTTCCTGTATTCTTCTCAATTAAAGAGTAGTCGCCAGTTCTTAAATTTTCTATATAAATTTCTCCGTCAACATTAGTTGCATAAGTTCCTATTACTTTTTCAAATTCTTTACTGTATAAATCAAAACTTACATTTCCTAATGCAATTTTGTGATTATCTTTATCAACCTTGTAAATTTTTAAATTACCTTTTTTGTGTTCATTTTCTACTTCTACTTTTGTTGTTTTGTTATATTCTACATTTACATCAAACTCTACTTTGCTCAATACATAGTCTTTGTTTGTTTCTAATTCTTTTAGTACATAATCATTTTGGTATAATCCTTGAAATACTGCAATTCCCTCACTATTAGTTGTTGCTCTTGCTACTTCTGTTCCATCTTTCTTATATAGTCCAAATGTTACGCCCTCAATAGGTTTAAATGTTTCATCATCTGTTTTTACTATTTCTATCTTTCCTGTATTAGTTGCAACATTCATATTTGCTCTACCTGCTACATCTCCAAATGGATCATAGGTTACAAGATAGTTTTGTGTTCCTGGAATTGTCGTTGCTCCATAGAACACTGGATAAACTTTACATTTCGCCTTTACTGATACTGTTACATTTATATCTTTTGTTAATTGTGCTTTTGGTATCATTACCTTAAATGTTTCATTTCCACTAAATGTTGTTTTTTCATTTCCTGATAAATCTGTTATTTTTGCACCATCAGGCATACCTGCTGTATTTATAATTGTATATTGTGAAATTTCAACTGGTGCATTTACATTATAATTTTGAGAATAATATTCTCCATCTTCATAAAAGCCACCTGTTTTATTTACTTCTACATCTGTATTATATCTTGTTTGTGTTCCGTTTCTTCCTATATCAACTAATCTTACTATTGCATTTTTTATTGCAACACCTCTGCTATCTCCTCCTCTATAATAACTTTCAACATCTGTTCCATAAATTACTGAATAAATAGCTTGTTTTGTAGCTACAAATGCATCATATTCATTTTCTACACCCATACTTGCTGGTGTTTGATATGGATAACCGTTAATTACTGTTCTCCATAACCTTTCATCTTCTATAACTGAATTTATATCTACTGTATAATCTGGTGTTCCATCAGTACCAACTCCTGGTAGTTCTCTGTTTAAACAATATGCAGGGTATTCTACCCCATTTTCTGTATAAGTTACAAATGAAGTTATAATATAACTCCAATGGTCTTTATCCCAATACTGTAAGTGATAGCCACAATCTCCTTTATCTTTTAAGTCTGCTGATGTTATTTCTGTTGCAAAAACTGCATTTGAAAATACTGAAAAAATTGTTAATATTAGCATTATAAATGCTATACATTTTTTTACTTTAACTTTCATAATTTTAAATCCTCCTTATTTTTGACATAAAAAAAAGACACTAAAATTAGTGCCTATGTCCATATTTTTATTAAATTATAAAATGTAACATTCTGTCATTATCAATTTTCCATTAGAGTAATAATCTTCTGCATAAATCCTTATTGTTCCAAAAGAATATTTTATATTGCTTATTACTCTGCTCTCTGTAAATGTAAATTGATTTGTCAATTCTTTTATTGAACTATCTACTACTATTGTATATCCATATTTTTTCATATCTTCTGTAACATTATTTTCTATAACTGATTTTATTTTTTGAATCATAGTATCATTTCTAACATACTTTGTTTGATTTTGTACTGTATTTTCGTTTTTTTGTTGCTCTTTTTCTGTATCTTTTACTGTTTCTTCTTTACCTTGTGTTTCTTTACTTATATTGGTATTAGTATCATTTTGTTTTACATTTACACTCTTATTTTGACTAGAATTATTACTTTTGCTCGTTGCTGATTTTTCTATATTATTTGCTTTTTCACTATTTTGTGTATTATTTTGAACTGCTTGTGCTTTTGTTATATTTTTATCTACTGTATTTTGTTCAACTTTTTCAAGTTCTTGTGCAACTTCGTTTTGTGTTGTTATATTTCCTTCTTGCTGTGTATTCTCAATTATTTCATTTTCTTGTGTTAAGTTTTCAAAACTTGTAGTTTTTTCTCCCTTTTCATTTACTGCTCCATAATAACTAAAACTTGAAATCAATATAACTATAATCAATAAAATTTTCTTCATATCTCATTCCTCCCTTGTAACTTTATTTTAGTAAGTTTGGGAGGAAAAAACAAATGTGCAATTTTTATTTTTTTATTATTTTTATATTATAAATATATTCTTTTCAGTTAGTATAGGGTAAGTATTAAAAGGGGTTTGTAAGGGGGAATTTTATAAAAATACTCCCACAATTTTTTGGCATATTCCTAGCGTGACATTTCTCTTTTCCTTTCCTCCCTCTGATTATGCTCTTTTATACACTTTATGATAAATTCTTCTGTTTCCTTTTCTGTTTTTACTTCTTTTGGGAGTAATCGTTGTATTTTTTCTGCATTGATTTTTATTTTTTCTACTTGATTAGGTTTTTGTTCTCCCATTATTTCTTCTATTTTTTCAGTTGTTAATCTTCCCTCTTGACTTAACTTCTTTAAATATTTTGCCTGTGATTGCGAAGGTGTTGCGTCATTATACTGCATCCAATTTAATAATATATATTGTTCATCTTCTTTTAGATATGAGAGTTCAACAGCAGGATTAAAAGCAATTTTTTTGGTATCTACCATTTCAAGTAATATTTCTTTTATTAGATAAGTTAATCTTATATATCTATATACTGTATCTTTGCTATCTCCAAACTTTTCTCCTATTTTTTCAGCTGTGTTTTTAAACTTTGTCGCAACTTGCGACGAAGTTAAATCAGTTCTCGCTCCTTGCCTTTTTTCTGCCTCTAATCGCATTTTATAAGCAAATGCTTTCTCGCTTGGAAGTATATTTTCTCTTTGGTGGTTACTGTCTACCATAATTATAATTGCCTCGTCATCATTATAATCTCTTATAATAGTTGGTATTTCTTTTAAATTCGCTAACTTTCCTGCTAATTTTCTTCTGTGTCCTGATATAATCTCATAATGCCCATTACTTTTTGGTCTTGCTATAATTGGCTCTATTACTCCCACTTTCTTTACTCTTTCTACTAAATCTTCCATTTCTTCATCTCGCCTTACTTGGAATGGGTGATTTGGAAAGTCATCTAATTTTTCTATTGGTACTGGAATTACTTTCTCAATATTCAAGATGTCCTTTCCGTGCAACAGGCTCAAATATATCATCTATCGAAGGAAGTTTCATTTCTAGTTCGCTGTTTTTCACTTTTCAATACCTCCTTGCAAAAATTTTGATAAGCTATTGCTGGCTTACTGTTTTTATCATAAGTAAATAAACTTTGTCCTGCCATTGTTCCCTCAACTGCTTTTATGCCTTGTGGAATAATGGTATCGTAAATTTTTATTTTACTACCATAACTGTTTTGAAGTGTTTGTAATGTTGTTTTTCCAACCTTTGTTTGCATATCTGCAAGTGTAATTAAAACACCATCTATTTTTAGATTAGGGTTTATTCGCTTTCGTACCTGATTTATTGTTTGAATAAGTTGTGTCATTCCGTTTTGCTGATAAGTAATGAGCTTGTACTGGTATAATTACACTATCGCTACAAGCTAGTGCATTAAGTGTAATCATACTTAAAGATGGTCTACAATCTATAATGACATAATCATATTGTTTTTTTACTTCATCAATATAAGTTTGCAATACATATTCTCTACTCATAATATTTACAAGTCCAACTTCAACTGCCTCTAAATCAATATTTGACGGTACTAAATCAACACCCTCTATATGATGTATTATTGCTTCATTTTCTTCTAATGGCTTGTTTTTTATTACCTTATCTAGCACACTTCCTAATGTTTTTTCAAGTTCATCTTGATTTCGTATTCCTAAACAAGTTGTCAAATCTCCTTGTGGATCTGCGTCTACAAGTAATACTTTCTTTCCACTTTTTGATAATCCTACACCTAGATTGAGGGCTGTTGTAGTTTTACCAACACCACCGTTTTTGGTTTGCAATGGCTATTACCTTTGTCTTGGGCATTTATAACTCCTCCTTTCCTTTAAAATTAGTCATTAAAAAATGACTATGTTACTTCGCTGATATGTAAAAAGAAAAACGAATTGCATTTCTACAACTCGTTTATCTGCTCTCTCTATCTTTATGCTTGTCCTTCATTTTACTTTGATACTTTTTTAATTCTACATATAAATCATAGGTTTTATCTTCATCTAATTTATTTGTAATTTTTATATCTCTTTGTATTATAAAATTTTTAGTCATCTTAAATGTACCACAAGCACCTCCACCATCAAAAAAGTTGTACCTCCCATCTTTATCTTTTCCTAAATAAATTGCTGTTACATTACTTGTCATTGAATTAGTAAGTGGTAGTTCTATATTACAAAACATACCTGTTCCTAATTCTTCTAACACCTCTATTGAATTTTTTTCTTGTTCTTCCATTTTCTCATTCCTCCTTATCTTTCTTCTCTATCTTTCTTTGTTTTATTTTTTTGTTTTGTTACTGGAAAACTCAATTCTATCGAATTTTTTTTCATTACTTGTTTAATCATTTTTTTCTGCTCTTTTGTTAAATTTTCATCTTTCAATATTCTTCCCTCCCAACAAAAAAAGACCGAACTATATAAAAAATAATTCAGTCTTTTAAATATTTTATTATATTTTATTTTTCCATTTCATAATGGCTTTTTGTTTCTCCTACCATCTGAAAACCTAGTTTATTGTATAATGATATAGCAGGATTACTTTTAAAACATTGCAATTTTACTTTCTTATCTTTATTTTCAAATAAGATTTCTTCTAAAATTGCTGTTTCTATTCCTTTGTTTTGATATTCTAATGATATACATATATTGTTTATTTCAAAAATATCATTGTCAATATTTTTTCCATCAAAAAAACCTATTTTCTCTCCTTTTAATGTTATTATTTTTATATGCTTTCCATTTTCTTTGATATATCTTTCAAATAATTTCTTTTGTATTTCTTCATTCCATTCTTCTACATAATTCTTGTAACACTCTTTTTTCAAGGCATATATGAAGTTTATTTCTTCCTGATTATTCCTTTTTAGTGTGCAAAAATCGAGATTTGGTACACTTCTTGCTAATCTAATCCTACGCTCTGTATCTCTGTTAGTTCTAAGGCTTTCTTCTTTATCCTTTTTTATGTGTGCATATTTTGAGTTTTCCTCCGAAAATACACAGCCGCAATACTTTTGCATATATAGCCCAAGCTCACGCGCTTTTGCTTGTCCTTCTCTAAATCCAACTCTAAAATCTCTATATAAAAACGTTAAGCCATATTTTTCTGCTATTTCTTCACAAACTTTTTTTAATTCTTCGTGTTTTTGATAGGGACTTACTAAAAGAGTGGTTGTAATACAATCATACCCATTTTCTTTTGCAAATTTTGCAGTTTGTTCCATACGCACTCTATAACAATAATTTACGCACCTATTTTTTAAATCACAAATTACGTTTTTACAAAATTCGTCCAATCCATAATCTTCTTCAAAGATAGCATTTACACCTATTGAAGCTGTATATTCTTTTAGGCAATCTCTTCTTGCTTTATATTCCATATATGGATGGATGTTAGGATTATACCAATAAATTGTTGGTTCTATACCTTCTTTTCTTAAAGAATCTATGCAATACACACTACAAGGTGCACAACAAGTATGCATTAATAATTTCATTTTTTGCCTCCATTACTACTAGCTTTTTCTTCTTTCTTATCAGTAAAACTAATTATTATCTCAACAAATCTTTTACTATATCTTCTCATTTCTAAATACTTCAACTTCTTCTGGAGTTCCTAAAACGTGAACTTTTTCGTTATCTATTACACTTATGTTTACTTTTCCACCTTGCTTTATAAGGTAGTTGTACAATGGTGCAACATATTTCTCACCTTTTTCCAAGTTTCTATTATCACTATAATATTCATTATATAAATTTTCATATAAATTGCAAGTTTTAAAATAGTATGCTCCTATTGTACAATTATCTGATATTCTTGTTTTCTCTCTTACTTCAACTGCATTTCCGTTCTCGTCTAATTTTACAAAACTCCAGTGGTCTCCCTCTGCATTAAAGCACGGAATAAATCCATCTCCTGTAATTTGTTCTTCGTTCATTGCTCCCGCTTCTACATAAGTATCTATATTGTATATCATTAAAGAATCATTCTTATCCCATTTATTTGCAGCACACATTGCAGTTGTAGCTTGTCCATCTGTTAGGCTATCAAGCTCTATAATTTCTATATTATTTATTCCCTTTTGTGCCATTTTTTCTTTTATAAATTCACTACTATTATCCTCTTTTCTTACTATAAAGAAGTATTTTACATTTTCGTCTTTATTAAATGCCTCTAAACTTTCCATTGACCAATCAAAAAGTGTTTTGTTATGCACTTTTATTTTATATTTTGGTTCTGTATAACCTGCTTTTTTAAATCTTGAACCTAATCCTGCCATTGTTATTACAATATTCATATTATAATCCTTCATTTCCTAAGATATATAATTACCTTTCAGCCTTTTCCTTTTTTAGTTCCTTCATAATATTAATCGCATTAAGTAAAAATCCAAATACCTTTTTTGGATAATCCATATGTAATGGTAACATTGACAAGAATAATGAAACTTCACATATTCTTATCTCTTTATAGTCATATCCATTCTTTTCTAAGTACTCTTTAAATATTTCCTTGCTTTTTCTGTTATCACATTTAATGTGTAGCTCAAACTTCATAGATTTATCCATTGTTATAGAATATTTATCACAATTGAAGAAATCATATAATCCACAAATAGAATGTGATAATTTTGCAATATCGTACATTGGATCCGTCCATAATTCTTCTTCACTTAAAGCCCCTTTTGGATCAATTAATTTTAGTAGATTTACATCATTATTGTACATCATATTAGAAAAACATAAATCGCCGTGTCCTATTACTAAATTTCCTTTTACTTTAATATGTTTCTTATACATTTCTATGTATTCTTGAGCAATCTCGTCTATTGAATTGTAGTCTGTTCCATTTTTTATGTATGCATCAAAGACAGGAAATAAACTATGAGCTTTTAATTTTTCTATCCTTTCTAATAATTTATCCACATATAATTTGTCTGCTATTTTTTTAGCTTCCGCTTCTGTCGCTTTCTCACTTGCCCTTGTATTTATATAATAAAATGTTTTATCTAAAATATTTCTTAATTCGCTTTCGTCTATTGCTCCGTGAGTCCATCTAATGGCTAAGTCTGGTATAAATAATCGCTCCATAGTATAACTTGCAGAATCTTCAGTTTCTGTATAATCATAAGGCATAACCATCCACTTTTTCATAGATGCTGGTAGTAATTGATAATATGTATATTCTTTTTTTATTTTGTTTTTATCTTTAGAAGATTTAATAACCAAATTATCATCGCTTTTCATAGAATTAAAGAAACGCGCATCAAATCCACCTGAAATATATTTTAAAAACTCATTATAATTTTCTAAATTTACAAAAGAATCGCTTTCCATTTGCTCAAATTTCTGTGAATTTATTATTCCGTTTTTTAAATAATCTACGTAGTCTGTGGCATTATTAAATATGGCTATTCCATTATCCGTAGATTTTACTATTATATTTTCTTCTACATAACCTGCTTTATTTATAATGATTTTCATTTCTTCAGCATTTGTATATATTATATTAGAAGAAATATGAATAAAATTATTGATTTTAAATTTATTTATTCTCTGTAAGAAGTTGTCTCTATCTTCTTCACTATCTATTCTTATAACTTCTTCTATGCAATTTTCTTCTTTAAATATTTTTTCATATTTTGAAAACAAAGTCTCTCTTTTTAGTACAATATTTCCATAATTTTGGTTTCCAATTATTGTTTGAATTTTCTTGTTTGGAACAATTCTATTATCATATACAACTACTACCATTTTCATTTTAGTTTTTCCTCTCTTTTTAATTTTATTAAAGAAGTAAAGTATTATATGAAGTTCCTTAGATATGAAACATAGACATATATAATACTTGGCTTCTAAGTTATTCAATTTAAGCTTTCTTATAACACCTATTGTACAAATAAACCAAGAGCATAACTGCACCTAAAACAATTGAGGACATACAAAAATAATTTATAAGCACAACATTAGTATTTGTTAAAAATGCTGAGTTTAAATACTCTGAAAATACAGTAAATTCAAATTGACCAATTTCTATTTTAGAAATTAAATTTATTAAACTATACTCTAAAATCCACGCTAAGCTTGACATTATTAGCAAAAGTGGAATTCTTCCCCTTAATAGTTCCATTCCATTTTTATGGACCATTTTGATTTTTTCTAATATTTCCAAAGCCTTTATAGAGCTCTTTTTTGATTTATTAGTAATAATATATTTATTTAGATATTTGTATGTACTTGGTGTAAATACTAAGAATAACAAGATTACAAGTACATATGCTATTATCAGTATGCTTACAAAAGAAATACTGTGCAAATACATTATTTCCATTGGTATTATAATTATAAGTAGTATTATAGAGTCAACAAATCTGTCCAATATAATTCCCAATATCCCTTTGTAGTAATTGTGTATTTCTCTTCCAAAGCAATACATTCTAAAAATTTCTCCTAATTTAAAAGGAAGTAATATGTTTACGAATGTAGTTTTAATATATAGTTTTGTAAATCTTGTAATTGGGATTTTTTCTTCCAAAAATATTAAGTACAATCTTATAAATTTAATTATGTTTATTAGCACAAATATTGTCAAAAACAAAGCTATTAGTCTAATATCTATTGCATCTATATTCAGCATTGTGTATGTAAACAATATTACAAAGGAAATTAAAATAACTACAATATTTATTACATTATATATTTTCTTATCTTGGTTCATTTTCACATACCACCTCTGCTGAGTAATTATCTATTGGTTTTGTTCTTAGGTCTTTATATATAAATTTCTTTTTGTTTACCATATAACTAAATAGCATCTTTAAAACAGTTATTGCTTGATTTACCATTTTTACATTTGAAACCTGGTCATCTTCTCTCCAAGAAATTGGCACAAAACGGATGTTATGGTCATAATAATTACTTGCTAATATCATACAATAATTAAACATTAAATTGTCTGGAAACTTTTTATAGAACTCATATTTTAGCATCTCTACTTTGTAAAGATTTAGTCCTGAACCTAAATCATAAATTTTCTTGTGCACAACCATTGAAAATAAAAGGTTATACACTCTATTTCCAAAAGTTCTAAATTTAGAGTAACCAATTAATTTAGACTTTTTCATAAACCTTGCACCTAGTATACAATCATAGTTTTTGTGCTCTTCGCTTTCAATGTATGGAAGAATATCTTTTACACTGCCTTGGTCATCTCCGTGTAAAACTATAACATAGTCAAAATTGTTCTTTTTAGCATAGTCAAAAGCCACTTTGTGGCTTCCTCCTAAGCCATAATTTTCGTTATTCCTTAATAGTTTAATATTTCTATTATGTGTTTTAATGTAGTCTGCAACTACTTTTTCTGTATTATCTGTACTTCTATTATTTATAACTATTACTTCTCGAATTATTTTAAATACATCGTCATCTAGTTGGTCCAATACTCTTGTAATTTGTTTTTCGCAATTATATGCTGGAATAAATAATAATATTTTATCTTCCATTTTTACAACATCCCCTTCAACGGTTAATCTTACATATTTTTTTAGCTTTATTATAATCCATATTAGTCTTTTTTATTTATTATTTTTTTGTTGCTACACTAATAATTTCACTTTATTTTCTTTATTCTGTCTGTTGACAATACATTGTACTATAAATAGCCATAATAAGAATGCTCCAACTAAATATGCTGGTAAATAGTACATAAAGAAGCAATCAGGTGCAGTTAGTATTATTACAAATACCTTTGCCAAAATCACACCTAAAGTAAAAAATAATGCCCACTTTTTCTTTATTAAGCAAACTATTATGCCAATAGCTAAAATTATCATACTAGGAACAACATTGTAGAATATATGGAAAGTCCAATTTGTGTGTTCACCATCAAAACATTCTAAGAAACTTATTACTGAATTTCTAAGTTCCGAATTTATTGGCTTAGCTGCATCATACATTGTTCTAAATAGATGTAGAGTGTAATTTGCAGGTCTAGTGAAGATTGTTCTAGTATCTTCAACGTGTACATTATAGTCTTTTACAAATCCAGAAGTCTTTAAAAATATGTCTATTCTTTCATTTAAAACATCAAGTGGATATTTTTTTAGTAATTCATTATATGCTTGCTTCATTGCTTCGTAATCCGCTTCTGTTGCTGTAGTTTTATATACTTTTTCATTATTGTGTGCATAAATTCCTCTAGTATATTTATATAATTCACTATAATCAATCACTTTTGCTATGGTCTTTAATTGTTCACTATCTGGATTTTCTTCCATTTCTCGTAAACATACAACATACAATTGATTAATGTAACTTGTAACATCATATCTATCCGAATATTGCGTTTTATATACATAGTTCTGAGGTATTATTAATGCCGTCGAGACTGCTATAACAAAGATTGTATACATTGCTCTTATTTTTATCTCTTTCAATTCTTCTTTAAATATAAAGAAGAATAATATTGGAACAAGAACTAAGAATAATATTCCTTCGCTTCTCCAAACTGATAAAATTATTAAAATTATAGATAAGACTGCGAAGTCCCTCTTGTTTTTTTTGCCAAGCTTTTTCATAAAAATTAGTTGGCATACAAGTGCAAGTTCAATGTATGTGTATATGCTTAGTCTTAATGGATATAAATTTGTATCTAAGACTGGCAATAGTAAAAATGGTATAAATAATAAGTATGTCCATTTCGAGTTATTAAATAACTTTTTAAAGTTAGCTATTATATAAGCAACAATTCCAGAAACCACTATAATCTGCATTATAATAACTCCAGAAGGAATTGGTATAATCATAAATGACAATATGTAAAAAATTGATGTAAGATAATGTTGCCAATATTCTAACCTAAAACCAGCAGCATACTGTAATATGTTAAATTCGTCCCATCTCCATATTCCTGGCCACGATAGAATTAAGAGTACTATGTTTATTCCAAAATATATCAAAAATATCTTTAGAAATTCTATTGCGTTTTTTTCTTTGTTTTTTACTCTTTTGCCAAATAAAATTAAATATTTCCAAAGAAATATATATAATAATAATGATATTAATTTCATTATTATTAGTCTTAAAATATCATAAGTTGAAGTTATACTAAATATATTTATTCTAAATATTAAAGTATCTGTAAAAAAACTAATAATCCAATGAATAATTGCAATTATTAAAGGTATTGCCATTCCATTATTTATTTCTATTTTACTTTTTTTCTTTACTACTTTTTCATTATCTTCCATTATTATAAATTTCCTTTCTATGCTTTTTATAATAATTTTTTTAAATATTTGTGTAATTAAATAATAAACCTAATTTTTTATAATAGCTTTTCAACTGATTGTAACATACCAAATGCAGAACTAATTTTACAAATGTAATTGAGTATAATTGGTATTTCCACTTTCGTCTCCCTCATACGGAATTCCAATATGTTTGTATGCTGCAGGGAGTGCAATTCTTCCTCTAACTGTCCTAGAAATAAACCCTATTTGAATTAGGTATGGTTCATAAACATCTTCTATTGTGTCTACTTCTTCTCCCAAGGTTGTAGCAATTGTTTCTATTCCAACTGGTCTTCCTCTATATTTTACAATAAGTGTTTCAAGTATTTTTCTATCAATATCATCTAGTCCCAAATCATCTATTTCTAACTTGTTTAAAGCAAATTTAGTTATTTTTAAAGTTATATTTCCATCTCCAAGTACTGCAGCATAGTCTCTAACCCTTTTTAGTAATCTATTTGCAATTCTAGGAGTTCCTCTTGAACGTCTTGCAATCTCTACTGCTGAATCATTGTCTATGTTTATTTCCAATATATTTGCAGATCTTTTTATGATTGTAGTTAGATCTTCTGTATTATACAACTCCAATCTATGTACAATACCAAACCTATCTCTAAGTGGGGTTGAAAGTGAACCAGCCTTTGTAGTAGCACCAATCAAAGTAAATTTTGGTAAATCTAATCTTATAGACCTAGCACTTGGTCCCTTTCCTATAATAATATCTAGTGTGTAATCTTCCAAAGCGGGATACAAAATTTCTTCTACACTTTTATTTAATCTATGAATTTCGTCAATAAACAATATGTCAAATTCTGATAAATTCGTAAGTAGTGCTGCTAAATCTCCAGGTTTAGATATAGCCGGTCCTGAAGTTATTTTTATGTTTGAATTCATTTCATTTGAAATAATATTTGCAAGAGTTGTTTTTCCAAGTCCAGGAGGCCCATATAAAAGCACGTGGTCTAGAGCTTCTCCCCTCTTTTTAGCAGCTTCTATATATACCTTCATATTTTCTTTTACTTTATCTTGTCCAATATATTCACTCAATGTCTTTGGTCTTAATGAATTTTCAAATCTTTCCTCATTGACATCAGAAATTTCAGGATTTATTAAACGTTCGTCATCCAATCTGCTCACATTCCTTTAAGTAAATTTAGGTTTTATGGGTCTACCTATAAACCTTAGTTGTTAGTATTAATCTTGTTTTCTAATGTGATCTTTATCAATCTTTTCTGTTTCGTCATCCCCCATAAGTCTTACCATATCTTTATATCCAATTGCAATAATTGCAATAATTAGCAATGCAAATGAAAGTGCTTTCCAAATTCCACTTTCTAATAATATAACTGCAAACATTCCAAGTATAGCAGTAATACCATACATTATTAGAACTGCTTGCTTTTGAGTATATCCTTTTGCCATTAGCTTATGGTGCAAATGCCCCTTATCCGGTTTAAATACTGCCTTTATTGATTTTCCTTTTATTAATCTTCTAAATATTGCAAAAAGAGTATCAAATATAGGCATACCTAAAATAATAATTGGCGCAATTAAAACTAATGCTGTGTATGTTTTTGCAACACCAAGTATTGAGATTATTGCTAATGAAAATCCCATAAAATTCGAGCCAGTGTCTCCTATAAATGTTTTTGCTGGGCTAAAATTAAATGGTAAAAACCCTACTATTGCACCAGCAAGAGCCGTTATTAATACAATTGCTATTAGTGGAGACTCGTTAAGTGCAAACACCATTAGCAAAGACAAACAAGATATCAAAGTAACTCCAGAAGATAAGCCATCTAGTCCATCTATCAAGTTAATTGCATTTGTAATACCTACAATCCAGCACACTGTAATTATATAAGATGCAATGCCCCCAATTACAATTTTTCCTTCTGTAAAAGGAATAGAAATATCTTCTATTTTTATTCCGCTGGCCACAACGATTAAGGCAGCTATAATTTGAGCTATAAGTTTAGCCCAGCTTGGTATTCCTTTCACGTCGTCTATATAGCAAACTACTCCAAGTACTGTTCCTCCTAAGAAAAATCCTATGAGTTTTAGCCAGTACTCGTCTTCTCCAAAAATATCTATTTTCCCTTCAAGTGTAGTTGTAATTAACAAATAAATAACTGAAATTAAAAATCCCGCAATTACAGCTAGTCCACCGAAGTCTTGGCATAGGTTTTTTATTTACTCTTCTATCATTTGGTATATCTATTGCTCCTACTTTTTTAGCTAGTCTCATTGTATGAGGTGTAACTACAAATGCAGTAATAAATGCTAGTAAAAAAGCTATTGCTATATCTCCCCACATAATATGTTTTCCTTTCTTGGTTATATAGTTTATGTATATTGCATTATGTTTGCATAATATTTTAAAATATCTATCAAGCCCACTTTGTCTTATACATTTTTTATTAATAAAAAACTTTTATCACTTTTTTATTTGTTATATAATTTCTACGTTATAACCTATAAATAATCCACTTTCTATTACACCTGGAATAGATTTAATCTTCTTTTCTAAATTCTCTGTAATTTCATTAAATTCAACATCTAAAATCAAATTTCCATTTTCGGTTATAATTGGTCCGTCTTTACCAATAGCTTTTCTTACTTCTGCACTTTTTATACCTAATTTTGTAATTTCTTCTTTAGCATAATTTATAGCCTCTGCAAAACACTCCACTGGAACTTTAAACTTTTCTCCTAGTTTGTCTACTTTTTTGCTTTCGTCAACTAAAATGTATGTAATAGGCGAATTAGCAATATTTAGCTTTTCTTTAAACATTGCTCCACCTCTACCTTTTATAAGCCAATTGCTTTTATCAACTTCGTCTGCACCATCAAAACTCCAATCTGGCTTATTAGCAAATAAAGATGTAGTAGCTATTCCAAGATTAGCACATAACATTTTAATTTCTATTGAAGTAGGCACAGCTAAAATATGTATATTTTCTTTCCTTATTTTATTTGCAATTGCTATCGTTGCTAAATACGATGTAGAGCCAGAACCAAAGCCTATTACTTGTCCATCCTTTACTTTATCTACAATTTTGTCAGCAATTTTTTGCTTTGATTCTAAATTAGCTATTTTATTCAATTCAAATTTTTCTAATGTTTCAATGTTCCAATTCATTATTATTTAATTCCTTTCCAGTGCTTTTAATTTTATATACATATATATTTTTACTATTTCAAAAGTTCAATTCTTGTAGAATTATATCATTATATTTGTCAGTAGTAAACATATTTTTAGAAAAAAGCATAATATTCCCATTAGAAAAAGCCATTCCTATGAATGACTTTTAAATAATTTTATTTGATTTTCTCACTTAAATATGTCTCTGTTTTTTCTATCATTATTTTCGCGGTTTCTATCTGTGACTTTGCCTCTTCTCTTGTTACAATATAAAAATCTACATAATCGCTTTTTTCTCTAAAAAGCCTAGCTTCATTAACTCTTTTTCCTAATTCTCTTGGGAAAATATTCTTGCTTATATATTCTTTATTAAAGTATGCCATAACTGTTGAATGTTTCTTAAAATCAGTTTCTTCAAGTGCCAATATAGATTTAATAGCGTGAAAAATAGAATAGTAAGCTCTATTACTAGCACCTTTAAATTTATTTATTTGCATAAGAGCCTCTGCCTCTTCTAAATTTTCTTTGGCTTGCTCTAACCTATAATTAGCTAAATTTTTAATATCGTCATTATACATTTAACAATACACCCTCGTTTTCTATGTTTTTATAAAATTTCATATATTTAATTCTAGAATTATAGTTATCTATATTTTCTACAAATGGTGATAATACAATATTATACTTTAAATCTATTTCATAGCTATAATCATTTATTATTTTCTCTATATTTTTAATTTTTCCTTCAGACAAATCTACTAATATCATAATATCTATGTCACTTACTTCTCCATTTTTATTTTGTTCGTTTCTTACATAGGAGCCATATAATATAACTTGTTTCAAATTATTTCCAAGTATTTTTAGCAATCCATTTACATATTCGTCTAGTATATTTTTTATCTTCTTAGTCATAGTTATTTCCCTCCTTTTAAAAGACTAATATCATTATAGCATTATTTTTTCATTATGGCTAGTGTTAAAGGCATTTTTTTCAAAAAGAATGCCTTTAACATTCAAGGAATGTTGAATAAAAAATTTTCTTTTTCAAATACTAGTAAAAAGAAAGGATTTGATTTTTTATGTATAACTTTAGAACAGATTTAGCATTAGAAAGAAGAGACTTATATAATAAAGCTCACAATATAGAAAATGATGTTGACGGAATAGAAACAGAAGAAGAAAAAGTAGACGAAAACATAACAATTTCTAGAGTAAAAGTTACAAACGAAAACGGAGAACAAGCAATTAATAAGCCACAAGGTAACTACATTACAATTGACATAAAAAAGTTTAAATTTGCAGATGGAGATGAAATACAAAAAGCATCAGAAGCAGTTACAAAAGAATTAAAGGTATTAATAGAAAAACATATTACTCCAAAAGCCCCTATTTTAGTAGTGGGACTTGGAAATATTTATGTTACTCCAGATGCTCTAGGGCCAAAGGTTGTAAATGAAGTAGACATTACCAGACATTTATTAGAATATATGCCAGAAGTAATGGACGAAAACACTAGAGAAGTAAGCGCTATCTCTCCTGGAGTTTTAGGAACTACTGGAATAGAAACATTAGAAATATTAAAAGGAATTGTAGATAATACAAAGCCAAAACTAGTTATAGTAATTGATGCCTTGGCATCAAGAAGCATCGAAAGAATTAGTAGCTCTGTCCAACTTGCAGATACAGGAATAGTTCCTGGAGCAGGTGTAGCAAATGCAAGAAAGGAGCTTACAGTTTCCACATTAGGAGTACCTGTTATAGCAATAGGAATTCCAACTGTTGTAGAGGCTGCTACTATTGCAGCTGATAGTTTAACACTTTTAATTCAAAAAGTACAAGAACAGGGCGAGTCAAATGATTTCCTTAATAAGCTTCAAGAAGATGATAAATACACAATAATTAAAGAAATTTTAGCACCAGAAGAATTTAATTTTATTGTAACTCCTAAGGAAATAGACGATTTGATTGAAAAAATGAAAGATGTAATTGCTAGAGGAATAAACTTTGCTGTGAATTAAAATTAAAACATATCAGATAGCCTAAACCAGCTTTATAATACGGCTTTGGGTTATCTGTTTATAAATTATTCTATTGCTTTGCATTCTTTTAATATTTGCTCAACGCACTCATTAATTGTCATATCCGGATTTTCAGTATAATATTCAAATTGACCATACTTTCTATAATTACATTGATAATTTTCTTCATTCATTTTTCTAATTTCTTTTCCATTATTAACTGCTGAAATCACATCTTCTAAAGTTATTTTGCTTAATATTCTTTTGAAATTTTTCTCTTCTTTATAATCGTCAATAAATTGAAAATTTTCGTTAAACGCCCTATTTATTCCTCTTACATACTGTCTTCTGTGGATAAAAGAGCCCTTTTGTTGTATTTTATGTAAAATAATCCATAAATCAAAGGCAAAATTGCTATATCCCAATTTATAATTTATTTTTTTATTTATTTTTCTTACAGTTTTCAATTCTTCCAAGACTCTTTCAAATTGTAGCCTATGTACTTCTTCATTACTTTCATAATCACATATATGAAATGCTTTAGTCGAATATATAGCTGATATTGATTTAGCTCTACTAACAATTGACTTATTTATTTTTATATCGAAGTTTACCTTAAATGGTATTTCCCCTGAGTTATTAATCAATTCCTGCAAATGCTCGAAATACCATTTTTCGGTCTCTCCTTCAACTGAAAAATAATACTGATTACATATTTTCTTTATAATTCATTACTTCCTTTCATATTATTAAAAATGTCAGAAAAATCAATATTTTTTATAGCTCCATATTTATTAATAAAATAATTTTTCATATAATCTTCAGTATTTCTAACTCCCTTTTCTCCATTAGTTTTAAAATCTGACAATGAATAGTGTATACTTCCATTTTCTTCTTTGTCAACAAATTTTATTTCATCTCTTCTTAATAAAGAATTATTTAAAAATATTGGATTATGTGTATTAAAAATCAATTGAGCTCCTTTTTTATTAATTTCGTCATTATGGAAAATATTTATAATATTCATAATTGCCATTGGGTGTATTGAAGCATCTAATTCATCTATTGCTAGAGTTGCACCATTATTTATTGCCATTAATATTAATGGGAATATATTTAAAAACCTAATAGTTCCAAAAGATTCAAAAACCTCTGCCGGTAAAACAACAGTGCCTTCTTTTAAATTAATTATAGAAAGCGGTTCTACCTGCTCTTTATCATTATTAATTGGATAAGCAATTTTTTCTGATGTAAGTCCAAAGTCTTTTAATGCATCGTTTAAAGTTGTATCAATATAATATTTCTTTTCTTTATTATTGCTAGATATAATTGGCGAAATATGCATTTTATCCGCATGATATATAATTCTAAATTTATCTCTAAACCATTCATACACAGTATCATATATTTTTTTACTGTATAGTGTTTTAAACATTCCATTAAAAAATAACTCTTTATTGTCTAAATTTGTTTTAGCAATTTTTTCTGCTGTATCAGGTGAGAAGTTCTCTATAAGATAATCTTTTATTGTTTCTATTTTACCAACTTTCAACTCAGTATTTCTCTGGTATATTAAATTACTGTTAATATACAACTCTTCTTCTATAACTTTTCTATCGTAATGCGGATCAAGAAATTCACCCAACTCTAGAGAAAGTTTAAATTCAATCATTAGTTCTTGTGCTGTAAATTTTATATAAAAATCTACTGTTTCGCTTTTATTACTTGTTATATTAGGTATTAATTCTAAATTATTGACGGCTGTATTAGGAGTATTAATACCATCTTTATTCAATATGTTTCCGCTTAGCATAATTGAGCGAAAAACTTCCATTCCTCCAATTACATTTGTTTTACCCGAAGAGTTAGGTCCATATATAGCAGCAGAAGATAATGCTTTTATTTCTTTACCATTTATTTCTTTTTTTATTAAGCTATACTCTAAATCTTTTATTGATGCTGGAATCATTACAAAATCCATCTCTTCTTTAAATGATTTAAAATTTTTCATTTTAAATTCTAATAGCATATTATTCTCCTTTCAACTTGCAACTTTGTTGCAAGTCTTAATATATTATACTATCATTATGTTGTTAAAGTCAATGAAATATGCATATTTTTTGCATTTTTAATGTTACAGTCACTTTTTCTACTCACTATACCCTGTTTCATTTATAATGTCGTCACTAATCTCTTGAACTGTCTCAGAAGGTGTATAATTATCATTTTCAAATAACTCTGAATGCAATTCTTTTACATTAGATTCCAATGTTACAGGCACTCCATACCAAGCATCAGAACTATATCCACTAACATCATAAGGCCAACCTTCACTATTTGTAATGTTGTAGAATATAACTGATGGTAACATAGCAATTATTTCATTACTAGAAATATTAGTAGAAACCAACGGCAATATTGTATCTACAAGATCTGAAAGAGCAGATATATTTAAAGATTTTATCTTATCAAACACAGCTTCTAGTACAGTTCTCATACGTTCTGTTCTTTTGTAATCCGAATCTATTTTTCTTATTCTAGAATATGCCAAAGCTTCTTCTCCATCTAAATTATAAGTTCCACCTGAACTTAGTCCTATTTGTCCTGCCTCTGCATCTGTAATGGTTAAACTTATTCCCCCAACGGCATCTACTATTGTTTCAACAGTTTCAAAATTTACAGTAACAAATTCCGTTATGTTTAAGTCTAAATTTTTATTTAAAGTGCTCATTGCAAGCTCTGGTCCGCCATAAGCATAAGCGTGTGTAATTTTATCTAGTCCATAGCCATCAATATTTACATACGTATCTCTATAAACAGATGTAAGCTTTACATCATTAGTTTTTTTATTAATACTTGCAATTATTATACAATCACTTCTAGCATTACTATAAGAATTATCCCTAGAGTCAACTCCCAATATTACAATATTTCTATAATTCTTTAGGTTCTCGTCGACATTAGCATTAATTGCAATAGCACTTTCGTCAATATCAACATAATTTAAGTTGCTAAGCTTATGAGTAAGAAATGCATAGCCAGCCGCTAAAACAGATGCAATTATTACAATTAGTACTATAAAAAATATTCCCAAACCTTTTAAAAATCCACTTTTATTTGATTTTGAGTTTTTCTTCAAAGCTTATTCCTCCATAACTTCGTCTATTTGCTCTTTTGCATCTGCTACTGACGAACTATCAGGAATCATTATATACGAATTTAGATTTCCTAATGAATATGTTGGTCCAGAAGAACCTGTTCCAGTTAAAGCATTAGTCTTTATTGTCCAAGAAGACATATTACTTAATTGGTCTTTTACTATATTACTTATTTCGTCTTGGCTTATATTGGTTTGGAAACAGCCTTCAAGTGAACTTAGTATATCTGTATATCTAGTTAAAAGTGTAGTACTATTTAATACTTTCTTTATAATAGCCTCAATTACAGCTTGTTGGTTTTTAACTCTTTGATTATCTCCTGATGCAAATGAATGTCTCTCACGGCTAAATGCTAAAGCTTTTTCACCGTCCATATAGTTGTAACCTTGACTAAAGCTATATCCTTGAGATGTAAATGAGTAATCAGAATATACTTCTATTCCCCCCAATGTATCGACCAAATTAATTACTGTTGTAAAGTTAACTCTTACATAATAATTAATATCAACATCTAATAAATCTTCAACAGTTGTAATGGTTTCATTTATTCCATATATTCCAGAATGAGTTAACTTGTCTTTAGCACCTTTACTGTGTAGTGTTACATAATAATCTCTTGGAATAGATGTAAGTAATACTTCGTGTGTTTTAGTATTAACAGTAGCTAATATGTTGGCATCACTTCTTGAAACATTACTAATACTTCCAGATGTATCAATACCACTTATATATACATTAAATATACCATTTCCTATTGTATATTCAGAACCTTCTGTACTAACCTCTGCTGTTTTTTCTACTTCGTGGTTAGCTGTATGCAAAATCTTTGTATTATCTTTAAAATTAGAAATTTCTTCACCTAGCATACTGTATTGTGAAGAGCTAATATATATTACATTAATTTCTCCATTTAGTAAGCTTGTACCAATTGCAGTCAAGTTTTCACCTGTCTGAAATGTTACATCAACTTGATTCTCTAGTTCTGCTGTTACATCTTCGCCTATTTGGAAGGTATATACTTCTTCGCCTTCTATATCTGCTAAATCTTCATAAGTATTATTATTTCTTACTACAACATAATACTCTTCAGTTTCTGTAACTTGGGTAAACATTGAACCTAAAAAGTCATTTGTAGCATTAGCAAAATTTGTGACATAAATGTATACACAAGATACTAGTATTGCAATAATCAAACAAAAAATATTTAATTTATATGTTTTATGTCTCTTTCCTAAACCAATTGCAACAAGCAAAGTAAAGATAATTTCTGCAATTGTAAATGCAACAATATATCCACTTGGTAATAGGTTTAGTCTAAGGATTGAGCTGTAAAATACAATTGTAATAATTATATATGCAAGTGTTAATATTCTAAACACTACAACTCCCTTTCCAGATTTGTTTTTTGCTGGTTTACTGCTTTTATTTGATTTGGTATAGTTTTTATTACTACTATACCCCATATTAGAAGAGCCTTTAGTACTCTTTCTATATGGATTTTCATCATTTCTCATTCTTCTTGGTTGATAACTCATTTGTTTTCTCCTTTTTTAAATATACTCAATCAAATTTCCATTAATAAACTTCATTTTTTTACTTTTGTAATTATATACGATATAATCACAAAAGTAAAGAGCATTTAAAATGTTATAATATTTATGGCACATATTTCATTGCAATACAGTTACTTTTTTTCGGCAAGGCAAGATATTTTTTATTGTAAAACACTATTTTCTCAAATTTTCTTTTATTGTTTCATAAATGCTTTGAGCATCTAATGAATTCATTTTTTTTATTTCACTATATGTTCCATAGCCTTCTGCAAATTTATCGTTTATGCCTATTTTTACTAACTTTGCATTAATTCCATAAGTTGCTATTACATCTGCTATGCTACTTCCTATTCCTCCTATAACAGAGTGTTCTTCCAATGAAAAAATTTTGTTTTGTATGGTACATTCTTGTTTTATATTCTCTACATCTAGTGGTTTTATTGTATGAATATTTATAATTCTTAAGTCTATTCCATCTTTTAATAACATTTCTTGTGTCTCTAATAATTCTGAAATAATACTACCAGTAAAAAATATGGTGGCAGATTTTCCATCTTTTATAACAATATTTTTGCCTGTTTCAAATATATAATCATTTTCATATATTTCTTTTTCATTACTCATTCCCATTCTAATATAAGTTGGTCCTTTTATTTCATAAGACTTTTTTACAACCTTTTCTAACTCTAATGGACTCGCCGGTGAAAATATAGTAAGATTTGGAAGTACCTTAAGTGCCGCAATATCTTCGGTTGTATGGTGTGTAGATCCTAGTGTAGACCAAGATAAGCCACACCCCATCCCAACCAATTTTACATTTCTATTTTGCAAGCAAATATCATCTCTAATGAACTCATAAGATCGATATGCCAAAAAAGCGTTTGTAGTATAAACAAAAGGTATTTTACCACAAGCTGCTAAACCTGATGCAGCAGCCACTTTATTATTTTCACTAATGCCAAAATTTATACATTGGTCTGGAAATTCTCTTGCAATTAATTCATCATAATCTGTTCCACTATCAGATAAGCAAGATATTACGTTTTTGTCTTGTTTAATTAACTCATATAAAGCATTTATATATGCTCTTTGCATAACTTAATTTCCTCCTCACTTATATTTAGTTCTTGCATAAATACTTTTAATTCTTTTTTGTTTGGTAATTTCCAGTGCCATCTAGGGTTATTCTCAACTATTGATACTCCCTTTCCTTTTACTGTATTTGCTATAATTAATAATGGTTTTTCAGAATTATTTGGTTCAGCTAATACTTCTTCCAATTGTTCAACATTATGTCCATCTACTTCTCTTATTTCCCAGTTTAAACTTGCAAATACATTTTTCCATGAATTAATTCCCATAACTTTTTCTAATGTATCCATCTTTTGCAACTTATTATTGTCTATAATTGCAACTAAATTATTCAAATTATAATGTGAAGCAAACATAGCAGCTTCCCATACTGTTCCTTCTTCACACTCACCATCACCTAATAAGACATAAACTTTATTATCTTTTTTGTCTAATTTTTTGGCTAATGCCATACCAGTCCCAATTGATAGTCCATGACCTAATGAACCTGTTGATGCTTCTACTCCAGGTATATTTGGTATACAAGGTTCCCCTCCCAAATATGACCCTGGTTTAGAAAATCCCTTTAGTATTTGTTCATCAAAGAATCCCGCTTCACACAAAGTTACATAAAGTGCTAAGCTTCCGTGTCCTTTGCTCAATATGAACAAATCCCTATCTTCTTGCTTTGGATTTTTAGGATTATATCTTAGAATATGCTTTAAATATAATACATACAAGATTTCTACTATTGAAAATGCAGAAGCTAAATGAGCAATGCTTGCACTATATCCAGTTAGAAATATCTTTTTTCTTAAATTTAATAATTCATTATCCATTAAATATTCGGTTCCTTTCTTAATTTTATTGATATTTTCATATTAGAATCCAAAATTTATGTATATATTAATAATTGTTAATTATGCTCTCTGGACTTTTTCTCAACTACATTTAGTTATTAAATATGGTAATTGTTACTTTAATTAAAAATTGTAATTGTTTCTGAGTCCAATCCAGAACCAGCCATATATGGCAAATTACTTAAATAATCCATATCCTCTTTGCTAATTTCAAAATCAAAAACATTTAAGTTAGATTTCATTCTTTCTTTTTCACTTGTTTTTGGTATTGGTAGTACTCCATTTTGTAGACACCACCTTATACAAATTTGAGCCACATCTTTATTATATTTTTTAGCAATTTCCTTCAATTGCTCTTTTTTTAACAATCTGCCTGAACCTAAAGGACTCCAAGCTTCAACTAAAATATTTTCTTTTTTGCAAAATTCAATAATCTCTTGTTGCATAAATCCAGGATGGCATTCTATTTGATTAATCATTGGTTTTATTTTGGCACTTTTCAATAATGCTTCTAATTGATTGACTTTAAAATTACAAACTCCTATCGCCTTTACAATCCCTGAATTATATAAATATTCCATAGCCTTCCAAGTTTCAGCATTTATTTCTTTCCAATCTTCGTGTACTGCTTGAGATGCAGGCCAATGCACAAGATATATATCAAGATAATCACAATCTATCGTTTCTATTGTTTTATGGCAAGCCTTAATAATATTGTCATAACCTCTATCATCATTCCATAGCTTCCCGCCAATTATAATATCGTCTCTTTTTATATTAGAATCTTTTATTCCTTTGCCAACAGCTAATTCATTTCCATATGATTTAGCTGTATCAATATATCTATATCCACTTTCTATTGCATTAGTTATAATTTGACTTGTTTCTTCTTTATTTGGAAACTTCCAAGTTCCAAATGCAATACTTGGTATTTCTAAGCCATTATTTAATTTATAGTTCATAATTATCTTTACCCTTTCTTTTATTACTTTTTAAATAAATTAAATATAACTATTTAAAACATAATAAATTTTTATTCTTTAGTCTAAATTCATAATAAACATCCTATATTTATTAAGTGCTTTCTCCAATTAATTTATTTATCTCAACTTTAGTATTATCTACTTGCTTATGCCAGTTATCTAATAAATCAAACCAGTCCTTATAATTTTCATCTTCTCTTCTATCTGGTAAGTTATAATTTTCTTTTAAGTATTCACATAGGAAATCAGTATATTTCTCTGAGCCAAAAATATTCACATGGTTTTCATCATATAAATCCTTAGCAAAATCAATCTTCATTTCTTCATAATAATCATTAGCATCCAAGAAATTGTAACTATATTGATTAATTATTTCACTTATGTAATTAAAATTTTCTTTATGTTCTTCTTGTTCAACATAAGGTGAAACAACAAATAAATAATTACATTCTGTTGTTTTACAATACTCTAATAAATCTATTAATATTTCTTCTGTTTCTTTCGCAACAGGCTTCTTGCTGTCCGTCTCATTTTTCGCTTTTGTCTGCTTATCTACTTTTGGTACAAAGTAAAAACCTTTTAATGGATTTTTATATATATTAAAAGCCATTTTTATTTGATTATTAATGCTTGCTCCTTTTAAATCTCTATGATATTTTATAATATCAAAACAATATGATGCTTTACCTTCTTTTAAATATTTTTCAACATTTTCATAAATAAATTCTAATTTATTTAAAGAAAATGGCATACCTGTAAGTACATTTCTATATGCTACTTCAGTTGGTGGTTGATCTTTTTCTCGATATTGAAAAGATCTTGCATCAATTATTATCAATTCTGGTTTTTGATTTTTTAATATCTCCTTTATCATTGTTTTATATAACTCTGGTTGAATGGTATTGGCACCATAATTATATGAGGCAATCCCTTCTTGTTCAAATGCTCGTAATGGCTCATAATATACAAATGCTGCACTACCTCCAATATAAACCATATCCAACGTATTCTTTTCTTCACCATAAAATCCAGCTATATTATTTAAATCTACGGACGTTGGTTTCATTATATATGTCATTACTCTAATAAAAAGTAAAGATATTAGCATAAATATAATTATTAAAATACTCCATTTTATTATTTTCTTTGCTTTCAATTTAAAAACCTCCATATATAAATTCTGCCGGATTATAACCAGGTCCATAAATGCCATAAGTTAAAATTAAATATAGCATAAAGAATATAACAATATATCTAAAAATAATTCCTTGTTTATTAAATAATTCTAAAACATCTTTGTCCTTGTATTGCAAATAATCCACTACAAAAACAATTATTCCTGCTATCAATATAATCATGTATGGTATTTGAGGTAACGCAAGTCTTAAATCAAAATTACTAATTTTAAATACATTAGAAACAACAGAAAAGCCTAACCAAAAGTTTGGTGCTAATACAAATAACCAAATTAAACACATTAGAGCAACTGTTCTTATTGATTCAAATAGTCTATAACTAAATCTTTCTGTATTGATATGTAATATATCCTTTAATTTTTTGAATAACGGCTCACATAACTGGCTAATTGTAAGATATAGCCATGGTAAAATACCCGCTGCAAATATGTATTTATATGATGCTCCATGCCAAATTCCAATTATTAGCCATAATATAAATATTGCAATGATCATAGGTATTTTTTTACCTATTTTTTTGCCAAATTTTTTCTTACATTTCTCTGCCAAGTTTTGGAATGGTTTTGAAATTAATAATGGATACATTATATAATCTTTTGCCCAAGTTCCTAAAGTTATATGCCATCTTCTCCAAAATTCCGAAAGATTTCTTGAAAAAAATGGACTTTTAAAGTTTTCTGGCAAGGTTACGCCATACATTTTACTTGCTCCTATAACAATATCCATACATCCTGAAAAATCAGTATAAATTTGAATAGCATAGAATATTACTCCTATTACTAAATATATTCCAGAATATATATTATATTGGCTAAATATGGCATTTACAACAATTCCTAATTGGTCTGCTATTACCATTTTCTTTAGAAGTCCATATACTATCCTCTCCGCACCAAAAAGAACATTTTTGAAGTTGTATTCTTTTGGTGTAAATAGCTCTTCTTTCATTTCATTATATCTTACAATTGGTCCAGAAATCATAACTGGATAATAGCAAGTAAATAGAGTATGCTTTAAAATATTCTTTTGAGGTTCAGAAGTCCCTCTATACACATCTAATGTATATCCTATTAAAGATAGAGCATAATAAGAAATACCAAGTGGTGCCAATAAATTAAAAGTTGCAAAGTGAAAATTTACATTAAACACACTAGCTATACCATTTAATGTAGTAGGTATAATATTAATATATTTTAAAATTACTAATTGTCCAACTATACATAATAATGTTATAAAAAGTGCTATTTTTTTAGATTTGTCTGTTTTTAAATTTTCAGCTATTAACCTTGCTCCAATATAAGTTGCAACTATGCCAAATAATAATACAATTAATAGTTGCCATGAACAGGCAGACATAAAAAATATTAAACTAGCTATTAATAAAACTATCCATCTATGCTTCTTAGGAAAAATATAATATACTATGACACTTGCTACTAAGAATACAAAAAACTTTAATGTTGTTATTCCCATAATTGCTAAATTCCTTTCAATTCTTCTAAAATCATTTTTATTATTTTCTTATAAATATTATTTTAACAAATAACTCCTATTTGCATTTTTCCTCTACATACTTTAGCTCCATTTTTATCAGATATAGTAACTTTTATTGTAATTCTTGAAAATCTATCATCTTTTTCAATTACTTCTCCTTTTACTTTTAACGGAGATGAAGATAAAAATACTGGCTTTGCATAGCTTATTTCAACACTATGAATAAGACTATATTTTCCTGGTAAATATACACCTGCTAAAGTAGACAATGCAGAAGTAGTAAGTAATCCATAAACTACTACTTCATCATACCCTTTGGATTTGGCATAATTTGCATCAGTGTGCAAAGGATTTTTATCTCCACTAATGGAATAAAATTGTTTCATTTTTTCTTGTGTTATTTCAAAAGTAAACTCCTCTACTTGTCCTTTATAAATATCTTCATACTTGTATTCATTCATTTTATTTTACTCTTTCCATAATAATATCAACCATTTCTCCAACATTTTTTAATGAAGTAATTTCACCCATCTTAAACTTTATATTGAATTTATGCTCAATCGCAACAATTAAATTAATATGCTCCAAGCTATCCCAATCTTCAATATCATTTGCTGTGGTGTTATCATTTACATGAATACTCTCATCATCAAATACATCTTGAAATACCTCATCTAAATTTTTATAAATTTCTTCTCTACTCATTTTTTATTCCTCCACTTTTATAAATTTATTTTTATTTTTATATTCTTTTCTCAAGTCTAGCTCCCATATTGTATTTCCTTGCTCGTCCTCGCTAATTTTAGTAAAACCTTGCTCAGCATAAAAATCTTTTACCATTCCGTTTTTCACAGTAGGATAGTAAAAACCTTTTATCGTTTCAATTCCAGTTTCTTTTGCTTTTTTTACTAAAACATCCATCATTGCAAATTCCATATCTCGCTTTAATACACGACAGCTCATAATCCAGAGATCAATTTCTAATATTTTTCCTAGAATATGGCCTATTACAACTGAAACCACACCATTATCTCCAAATATATCAGATAATTTACCATACAATGTAATATAATTTTTATCTTCTGCAACTTCTTCTATTTCTGATTGACTATACCTTCTTGTTGTCAAATTAAATTGATTACTTTTATTTGTTAATTGTGCTATTCGCGCCATATATAATGGTATAAATTCTTCAATTTTAGCGTGCATATCAAGTGATTTTAAGTAGTCTCCATAATTATCAAAAGACGCCATAACTTTATTTCTTTCTATATTTTCTTTATACATCTCACTCTTTTTTAAATCATCCTTTGATAAATTTATTACTTCAAAGAATCCTGACCTGTCAATTGTCTCAATATATCTTTCTGGTTTTTCAATGATTGGTGTAAAAACATTTGGAATCTGTTGATTTATAATAGCTCTTTCTGCTGGATTATCATCTACAAATACTAAACTATCTACTCCGAGGTTTAGTTCTTGTGCAATCTCTAGCATATTTTTTGATTTTGGCTCCCAATTTGCTTTTATTATAATAAAGTCTTCTGGCTTTAAAGATCCATCTGGATGGTTAAGACCCGCAATTGCATTTTTTTCGTCATTCTTGCTATTTATGTTTAGAATTACACCTATGTTTTTTAATTGCTTCAAATATTCTTGAAATTCACTATATGCTTCTCCTTCACTTGTTTCTTCACCAATAACGATATTTTCTACACCATCGTCTCCAACAACTCCACCCCATAATGTATTATCTAAATCAAGTACTAATCCTTTTTTGTTCTTACCATAAATTGCTTTTATTATATTTGCAACATTAAATGCAAGGTATGGAATTGCCGGAACTGCTAATGCATATTTATACATATACCAATAAAATTGATCAGACCATTTTTCCAATCCATACATAGCAGATTGATAATTAATATCATTTATATAGAAATTTGCATTCGTTTCCGCAAACTCTGCAAATTTAAGATTAAGTTTTGTAATAAAATTTACTTTTCCGTAGTTTGCTGTTGCATCTTTATTTCCCAATATTCTATAAAATGGATATTCAAAATTATTTTGAATAATTGGACAATTGTATTTTTGAAATAACGATAACCACATATTTTTATATTTTTCAAATTCTTTATTTAGCAATTTTTCTGTTTCTTCATTACTTTCGCCAACTGCAGGATAATTTGTAATATTTCTATTGCTTGTATGAATAAAAATAATATCTGGTTTAAATTCTTCTAGTTCTTTATTTTCAAACATTGCATCCTGCCAAAACTGATTATACTCTGATTCATAAAACTTTGGTTTTATTCCATTATTTAGTAAAAATAATTCTAAAACGAGTTTTATATCATTAGTAGTTGAGCCACCTAAAATTGCTATATTTTTTTCTATAAACCCGCAAGAGCTTTCTAGTAATTTTTTCTTCAATGATTTTTTCTTTTTTAAAATATACTCTGGGTCAAATGGATATTCTAGTTCTTGTAACATTTTCTCCTCCTTGCATTTATTTTTCTAAAAATTTGTTTTATTATATCAAAAAAATATATAAAATTATCTGATTTTCTATAAATAATAAATAAAATTATGTTTGGAACCAAAATACAGATTAGTAAGTTTACAATGATTTGCAGCATTATATTTTCTAAATTTATAGCTTGAACTATTAATGTAGTAATGATTAATAGCAACAACATTATAACCAAATATTTTAAATTATTCAATATATATATACTTTTCTTTTGTTTTAACAATTTACTGTAAATATACTTAGGATAACTATAACAGTGTAAAACCAGTGAGCTAAGAATAGTTCCAATAAATACACCCGGTAAGCCTATAAGTTTTACCAGTATAATTGAAGCAACTATATTTACAACAGCTTCTGCTATTGGTACATATCTATTTTCATAACAAATTCCAGCTGCATCAGCAAACAATTGCATATTTCTTCTCATTCCTTGAAAATAGAAATTCATTGATAGCACAAAAACTGTTAAAGTATCAAATAAATAATCTTTTCCTAACCACACACTGATAAAAGGATTTATTATTTCAAAAATACATATTGTAGCAAATGTATATATCCAGAAGTTAGCAAACATACATTTTCGAGAAAATTCATATGCTAGCTCAGTATTTTTTTCTACTAATAAGTTTCCTAAACTTGCTGTTATACTAGTAAAAAATTGTGCCAGTAAGTTATTTACTGTATTTATTATAAGATAATAGTTAGAATATAAACCAACTGTTGCTATTCCTATAAATTTTGAGATTATTATATTGTCTGTTCCTAATACTAAAAACCCACCTACATTATGAAAAATTGATGCTTTTAATCTTCTACTAATATCTATTTTAGTCTCTGCATCCAATTTTTCATTGATTTTTCCTTTTAGGTATTCATATTTTTTATTTACAATGCAAGTTATAATAATATTTTCTATAATCCTACAAACTATTTTTATCATTAAATATAAATAATAGTTATGTGTCGTTATTAAGATTATAATTTGTAATATATTCATTACTAATACATATCCAATATGTACTAAATTTATAATATAATTTTTTTGATTTGCATAAAGCATTGACCTCTTATACGTTAGCAAATATGAGCATACTGTATCAACTAAAAATAGCGCAAATATAATATAAATATTGGATTCTACCAATGCTACATCATTAGCACTTACGATTGTTGTTAAAAAAGGCATTATTGCCAATCCTAGTAGCAAAATTATTAATGCAATTATCCTATAACTTTTTTTATAAAAATTCATTAAAATAGATATTTTTTTCCTATTATCTTCTGCAATTGGTTTATATAGATTATATATAATTGCGGTTCCGAGACCTAAGTCGGCAATCGAAAGCATAGAAATTATATTACTAAATAAGCCATTTATTCCTAAGTATATTTGTCCTAATATTTCAACAAATATTTTTTGTGAAATAAAACCGACTAAGATATTTATTACATTTAGTAATATTGCAACAATTATATTGCGTATTGCATTTTGTTTTCTCATTTTTCTCCCTACTCTATATTTAAAATATTAATAAAATTTTTGTAATATTGATCTTTATGGTAATTTTTGTTTTCAATAAATTCAATTCTTGCTTTTTCTCCGAATCCTTTCCTTAGACTTTCATTCTCTACTAATTTTTTTATTGATTTAGACATATTCTCTACTAACTTATGGTCTTTATTTATAATAAATCCAAAATTTTCTTTTACTATTTCTGGTAAGGCACCAGACTTTGTTACAACTAATGGTTTGCCCATTGCCATTCCTTCTATTGCTACACAACCAAAAGCTTCCTCAATAATCGTTGGTATTACCAATATATCCATTGTATTATAAATACTAGGCATATTTTCATACTGAATGTATCCCGTAAAAATAACTTTATCTTTAATTGTCTCCATTTCTTGTTCAATTTTTTTAATATAATTGTCTCTTTTTAATTCGGAATACCATTGTGTACCTACTATTAATAGTTTAATGCTCTTTTTTGTATTAATTGACTTTATTGCTTTTACTAATTCTAAAATTCCTTTTTCTTCTGTTATTCTACCACTATATCCTATTACTATGTCATCTTTATTTATATTGTATCTGTCTCTAAATGTAGATGCGCATTCAGGAATATATAATTTATCATCAATCGCATTATACAGTACATCTATCTTATTTGTTTTTATAACATTATTGCATCTATTTTTTATATAGTTACTTACAGTAATAATTCTCGAAGCAGAATTTACTATTCCAATATAGTTTTCCGATGTTTTGTCAGACTCATTAAAATCATTATGCATATGATAAATCATTTCTGTATTCGTTTTATCTTTAATTAGATTATAAATAAACATATTGTTTTCAACAACAATTTTATCATATTTTTGCTTTAATAACAGTTTAGCTGCCTTTTGATATAAAATATTATAAACTGGCCTTTTACCAATTATTCTATTAAGCAAATTTCTTACTTTTTGGTATAACCTTTCTATAAAATTTACTCTTATTGGTATGATTTTTGTGTTTTTATATTGATTTTCATTAATACGTTCATCATACATCGTATATACATCAAATTTTATATTAGATTTTTTTTCATTTTCATCCAATAAGTTAGTCGTTAACATTTCTACGGCTCCTCCTGCTACTGCCGGAGTCGGTAAGTTCATTGTAGATAAAATTGCAATTTCCATTTTTACATTTTAATTCCCTTCTAATTAATTTCTTCAGTTTTTTTGAAATCATTTCATAATATAATGAACTTTAATATTTTCCTAACAAGTGTTTAATTTTACCTTTTAAATTTTCAAATTTTAGTTCTCTATTATAATTCTTTATGATTTTTACAAAATCTTCTTTCTTCCATAATTTAATGTAGTAATCTCCTTTTTTTGCATAATTTGAATTTTTTAAACAATTAAAATCCACATTCAAACATATCTCATTCCAATATTTTTTTATGTCACCATAAATTTCAAATAATTTATCTTTACCATCAGCTTTGTATATATTAAATAAATTTCTCTCAATAAAATATAACGTCATTGTATTATTGATTATTTGAAGTTCTATATCGTTATTATAAAATTCTTTTATAATGTTATTAATTTTATTATGTAACGTTATGTCTTGTTTTAAATAATACTCAAAAGTGTGTTTATGCATTATACCATTTTCATTAATATAATAGTGATATAAGTTTTTTGAATAGAAAAATATAGTTTTTACATTACTTAAGATTTTTATAAGGAATATCTTATCCTCTTGATGATAATCTTCAAATAAAAAATTAGTTGTTATTATATTCTTTCTAATCAGCATAGTACATATATATGAAACTATATTACCATATATTATGTCTTTTGTAATATTATTTTCGTCTTGATTTATTTTTATCAATTTGTTTTTGTACTTACTGTATAGTTTTGCTTCTACAGATTTATTTTCATTATAATCATAAGAATAATTCATTTTTACTATATCGCAATTATACTTACATTGTAATTCTACTAATTTTTCTATTGCATCATTTTCTAACCAATCATCAGAATCTATAAAATATATAAACTCACAAGTAGATTTGTTTATAATATAATTACGAGTTTTTGAAACCCCTTCATTATTTTTTGAAAATATTTTAATTTTTTTATTTCCAGTATAATTTTTATTTAAAGTATTAGCAATACTCATACTATCATCTGTAGAACCATCATTAACTATAATAATTTCAATATTTTGATAGGTTTGATTTATTATTGAATTTATACATCGTTCTATATATTTCTCTGAATTATACATTGGCACTCCGACTGTAATCCAATACGGTTCATTTTTCATAACTTTCTATTCCTTCTTCCTTCACATTATTTTCTCTATTTTTTTATTAAGTTTACTATTTTTCTTAGTAAAATTCCAATCTGTATATACATTTTTTTTACATTTAAATCTTGTGCTGCTTTATTTATATTTTTATTATCATATATAGCACGGCTATAAAATTCATATTGTAAGCATTTTCTTAAGAAGTTTAAATTAAAATCATTTATATATTCTCTAATATATAAACACAATCCACTAGGACTATTTTTGTATATACTACTTCCTTTTTTAGTTAAGCCATCATCCCTATATTGGCAAATATAAATTATATCTTGAAACCATCTTAATTTATAACCCTGTCTAGCAATTCTATTCCATACCAAAGCCTCTGTTACAAAGTTTTCACCTTTAAACTCAGGAAACTTATTTTTTCTTAAAATCTCTGTATAGAAGATTTCAGCTTTATCTCCATTAATATTAAATTTTTTCCTTTCAATTGAAGTAGCATCTAAATAATTTCCATTGAAAGTTGTTCCTATCATTTTAGTACTACTATACCCTCTAGCCATAGCAATACCAGCATATTTTTCTTTATTATTACTAATAGTTTGTTCTGCTTTGATTACTTTCTCAATTGCATCTTCTGTAAGATAATCATCCGAATCTACTATAAAGAAAAGATAACCCTGGGCTAAATCTACAGCTTTATTGATAGCTCTATGTTTTCCACCATTTTCTGTTTTAAAATATCTAATATTAAATTTATTATCTTCACATATCCATTTTTTCACTATTTCCTCGGTATTATCTGTCGATCCATCATCTATTACAATCCATTCAAAATCTGTATTTGTTTGTTTTCTTAAACTTTCATAACATTTGTTTAATATATAACCTCTATTATAAGTAGGTGTAAATACTGTAACTTTACTCATTTGTCTTTCCTTTCCTTTTATAAAATAGCAAAATAATTAATTCTTATTTTAACACAATATTCATATCTGCAAATATTGGAATTTGTATCCTTATTCCACCAATTATAAGTACTGTTAATATAGTTATTAAAACTATGTACTCTTTATTTTTTTTATCCTTATAACTTGTAAGTAGATTCGCTATTATTGGTAATTCTAAAAATAATATAAAGTCAAGATATCTTATCCAAATATCATAATAAATAAATGCTATTAAACAAATTATAGTTAGGATTTGTAAAAATTTATAATATTTTTGCATATCTTCTGTATATACATTATCATATATCTTATTTTTCCATACTAAGAATAGAATACCTGCAAATAAAAACAACTGTAAACTTCTAAATATAGATTGCAATGATATAATTGGTTTTATGTTAATATAGCTGATGATTTTTTCTTTTATAAAAGCTAAAAATTCTATTTTGTCACTAAATAATATTAAAAGTAGTATCGATATTACAATTATTGTTATTATTGTAAAAATTAATCTTATTGTTTTCATTTTTAATATTTTATTAATATTAAGCAAGATCCTAACAAAGATAATAGCTATAACTCCATTATGTATTCCTAATGCAATTACATATAATAATTTTATATACCATTTTTTATTACTTTTTATAAACTCTTCATATAAGGCTAATGTACATAATATCATCGCAAACGTTGATCTTATGCCACTAACTAAAAATATATATTTAAATAATGAAATAAATAGTAATATTAAAAATATTGTCATCTTGTTACTATATTTATTAATTTGACAATAATCTATTATAATATAAAACATTATAAAGTAACTTATTAAAGTTGGAAAAAAAGGTAATAATGAATAGTTATCTATTAAAGAAATTATATAAAAATAAACCATTGTAATAGGTTCTCCTCTTTCAAAAAACAAATAGTTTATTAATATATCACCTTTAAATACTTGCATATTATTCATCCAAGTATAATATCTACTTAAATCATATTCTTCACTAGGCACCCAATAATATGCTAAAACTGCTAATGCAAATGAAAAATCAAAAGCCAAAATTAAACACATTATTTTTTTATAATTCTTTTTATAGCAAATAATCGCTGGCGCTATACTCAAAAGCAAAACGGCAATCAAAACATATATCATTTTCTAGCTCCTTTTATTAGTTATATAGTTTCTCTAATTCTTTAATTACACTCTGTATGTCAAATTTCAAGTCTTTAATTTTATTTATTATTGTTTGCTTATCCAGTCTCTCTATTTTGCCCATTTTTAGTATTTGGTTTATCCAATCTTCTATGTTATCTAAGCTCAAAAATTTTACAATTCCTAATTGTAAATCACTTTCTTTTGAAATATTATTTGATAATATACAATTAACTCCTGAAGCTTGTGCTTCAATTACTGTAAGGGGTAACCCTTCATATAGTGATGGCATTACGAACACGTCCATAAAACTCATATAATCATAAACATTCGTTACATTTCCAGTCATTATTATATTATTTTGAAGGTTATTTTGATTAATTATTTTTTTTATCTCTCCAAAATTTTCTCCATCCCCTAAAAGGAAAAGCCTAAAATCAATTTTCATATTACTTAATTTTTTAGCAATTTCAATTAAAAATTTATGATTTTTAATTGGTATAAATCTTCCAACATGTCCTAATATAATTTGTTTAGTATTGGATAAAATTCCATATCTTTTTTTTATTTCATTTACTTTTTCTGTATCGACATTATCAAGTTTATTTAAATCTACCGGATTATGTAATATAATACCATTTTTTTCAAATTTTTTTCCAAACAAACTTATTCCTGCTTCTTTTGAACAAGCCACCAATTTATTAGCATATTTCAATATTAATCTTTGTAGAAATAATTTCTTAATTTTATAACTTATTGTAAGTTTAACAGTATTCATATTACTGTGTGAATGTGCTATTCTATTTTTTATTTCTGCTTTTTTTGCAGCATACATTACAATTCCACTATGTAAATATGTATGTGAGTGTACAACATCATAATTGTTTGTTCTAAATAGCTTTATTAAACTTTTTGTATAAGCAAAAATATTGCCCTTTTTTTCTTTTACTTTTATAATTTTTCCACCTAATTTAATTATTTCATCATCATACCAGCATTTTTCATTTACAGTTTCTATGAAATGTATTTCATATTTTTCTCTGTCTATGTTTCTAAAGACATTCATAAGCATTGTCTCAGTTCCACCGCAATTCATACTTCCAACAAATTCAGCAATCTTTATTTTTTTCATATCAATTCTCCGTTAGTTAATTTTTAGTCTATTTTTATGTAGAATATCATATATTTTCATTGGCAATAATCCAATAATCAATGGTCTTAATATATATATATAATATTTGATTGGTACATTCAACATTCTAAAGCCGATAAATTTAACTCTCGCTTCATTAATTCGATTTTTATAATTTCTTCTTTTATATGCATCTCTATCGTCCCTAGCTTTATATAAAGTTTCTTGTATATTATATCCTATATAACCTTTTGAATAAATTTTAAACCATAAATGATAGTCTTCTACTCTTAGTAATTTTCTATTTACTGTATATCCTTCTACTTCATCAAATATTTCTTTTTTTATTAAACACGGAGCGTGGCAAAATGGACTTCCTTTAATAAAATCTAATTTATTTGGAATTTCTTTATTGTTAGTTTTACCCCAGTCCCCATTTTCATCAAAGAGAATCATATTAGAGCTGACAAAAGCAAATTCTTTATGTTTTGTTATAAAAGCAATTTCTTTTTCAAATCTAGAAGAAATTGATACGTCGTCTCCATCTTGTCTTGCAATGTATTTACCAGTAGCTTCTTTTAAGCATTTATTTAATGTATAATTTAAACCTTTATTGCTTTCGTTTTTTAAAAGAATAATCTTATTAGGATATTTTTCTTCAAATTTTTTAGCAATATTATATGTTGAATCTGTTGAACCATCATCGCACATAATTAGTTCCCAATTTTGATATGTCTGCTTTAATATGGAATTTATACTATCTTCTAAATATCTGTCGCAATTATAAATACCCATTATAATTGAAATCTTTTCATTTTCCATATTGATTATCTATCCTTTCGTATAAATATTTACCATTTCCTTCATTACATTTTCAAGACTAAATTTTTCTATTTCTGTATGATTTTTGTTGATATTATATATTTCTTCATAATTTTCTTTTGCTTGTATTATTTTTTCTGTAAGCTGTTCCACATTTTCTACAACAAATCCATTTTTTTCATTTTGGATTATATCTCGATTACCTCTACAATTAGTCACAATCACTGGCAAACCTGACATTAGTCCCTCCATCACATTGACTGGCAATCCTTCCTGTCTTGATGTTGATACCAATAAATTGGATATTTTTAATAACTCTGGTATATCATTTCTATATCCTAGAAAAAAGACATTGTTTTCCAATTTATTTTTCTTAACAATTCTTTGTAACTTTCCATTTAATGAATCTTTACCTACTAATAATAATTTTATAGTTTTATCTTTTTTAATAAGTCGTTTCATTGCATTTAATAACATTTCTTGATTTTTTCTTTTACTAAGTTCAGCTACATATATCATAACAAAATCATTAGTTTTCAAGCCAATACTTTGCCTTAACTTATATTTTTCGCTTTCTGACATTTCAAAGTCAAATTTATTAATATCTACTCCTACTCCATGAACTAATTCTATATCTTTAGTTTTAAATTTTTTCTTAGCAATATTGAAATCTTCTTCATTAATGGTAATTAAAGTATCCGTGTATTTTGATAACCATTTTTCAATTGGATAAAATATTAACCAATTAAAGAGTGGCGCTCCTTTATAAAAATGGAAGCCATGTGCTGTATAAATGACTTTAGTATTATATCTTTCTCTAGCTTTTTTAGCAGCCAGTCTAGTTACTACACCTCCCATTGGAGTGTGGCAATGTATTATTTCAAATTTTTCTTCTTCTATAATCTTTTTTAACTGTTCTATGGCTTTTAAATTATTTATTTTGATTGGGCTTCTTTCAAAATTTATTTTATGCTTTTTATCACAGTATGGTATTTTATCGTTTCCATTTGTTGCCACATGCACCTCATAACCTTGCTCTTTAAAATATTTTAGGTATGGCAAATGAAATTGTAGAATATGAATATCCACAGTCGCAGTAAATAATACTTTTTTCAAAAACGTTCCTCCTATAATTTATTAATTTTTTCAATATATTTCCAAGAATCTCTACACATATCCTCTAGACTTTTTGTTGCTTTCCAGCCTAATTCTTTTTCTGCTTTTGTCGGATCCGAATAGCAAACATCTATATCTCCTTCTCTTCTAGGTGCTATCTTATATGGTACTTTTTTTCCTGTTACTTTTTCAAAAGCTTCTATCATTTCTAAAACGCTGTAACCTTTTCCAGTTCCAAGATTATAAATAAATAATCCACTGCCTTCTTTTTCCAGTTTTTTTAATGCATTAATATGTCCTTTAGCTAAATCAACAACATGAATATAATCTCTTACTCCTGTTCCGTCTTTTGTTGAATAATCATTACCAAACACAGATAACTCTGGTAACTGTCCAGCTGCAACCCTTACAATATAAGGCATCAAATTGTTTGGAATACCATTGGGTTCTTCCCCTAGTTTTCCACTTCCATGAGAGCCAACTGGATTAAAGTATCTCAATATGCAAATATCCCACGTTTTATCTGAAGAATATAAATCCTCCAAAATTTGTTCAACAAATAACTTTGAAGTCCCATATGGATTAGTTGTTCCCCCAACCTTACAGTCTTCGGTTATTGGTATCTTTTCTGGTTTTCCATATACTGTAGCTGACGAACTAAAAATAAATTTTTTACAATTGAATCTCTGCATAGTTTGCAGTAATATAATTGCCCCTGAAACATTATTATAATAATATTTTAAAGGCTCCTTAACAGACTCTCCAACTGCCTTAAATCCTGCGAAATTCATAACAGCATCAATATCGTTCTCTTGAAAAATTTCTTCTAATTTTTCTTTATTTGTATAGTCTGCTTGATAAAATTTAAATTTTTTTCCTGTTATTTCTTTTATTTTTTCTAGTGCTTTTGGTCGACTGTTTGAAAAGTCATCTAAAACTACTACTTCTTTTCCTAAATTTAATAATTCTACAACTGTATGACTTCCTATATATCCAGCTCCTCCTGTTACTAAGATAGACATATTCTTTATTCCTTTCTTTATATATATTTTTTATACTTTCATAAATATTTATCTATATTTCTTTATTCTTGGCTGGCACTCCTACATAAGTTCCAGGCTCTTTTATATCTTTTACCACAACTGCTCCTGCTCCTATTACAACATCAGTTCCAATTTTTATATTGTTTCGTACTGTTGCACTGGCACCAATGTGTGTATAACTTCCTATTTCAACAGTTCCAGCTAATGTAGCATTTGGTGATATATGTGTAAAATCACCAATTTTATTGTCGTGCTCAATTATTGCTCCAGTGTTTATAATACAATGTTTACCTATCTTTGTATTTGGGTTAATAGCAGCATTTGCCATTACAACTGTTCCGTCCTGTATTGACACATCAATTGCAATAGTTGCATTTGGATGTACTGCAGTATAATATAATAAATTATATTTTTTTGAGATTTCACTTCTTTTTTTATTATCACCTATTGCTATAACAAATTTTATTTCTGGATCTGCTTTTTGTATTTTTACACAGTCACAAATTTTTCCTATAACTTTATAATTTGATATTATCATTGTATCTTTTGCTTTATTATCGTCTAAAAATCCAAGTAGAATATCGTTGTTATTTACTACTATATCAGCAATAACTTTTGCGTGACCTCCAGCCCCTATAATTACCACTTTATTATTCACTGCTATTCCTCTTTTCATTTAATTCTTTATTTCCCTTAAAGTACTCCATAGTAGCATTTCCTTCTTGAGATATTCCTTCTCGTTTTAACACTTTACCAACTGTTTTTAAAATTATTTTTATATCTTCCCACAAACTAATATGGTCTACATAATAAACATCGTCTTTAAATTTTTCCTCCCAAGATAAATTATTTCTGCCACTTACTTGTGCTAGCCCTGTCAGTCCTGGTCTTACATTATGCCTTCTTTTTTGTTCTTCATTATATAACGGTAAATATTCAACTAAAAGCGGTCTAGGTCCTACTATGCTCATATCGCCTTTTAGTATGTTGACTAATTCTGGAAGTTCGTCTAAACTTGTACTTCTTAAAACGTTTCCAAACTTCGTTAACCTTTTTTCATCTGGTAACAAATTTCCATCTTTATCTTTTTCGTCAGTCATTGTTCTAAATTTATATAAGGTAAATATTTTTTCATTCTTACCAGGTCTTTCCTGTTTAAAAATCGCAGGCTTTCCTAATTTTATTCTAACTAGTATATATATAATTAATAGTATTGGGCTTAATATAATCAATGCCATTAAGCTTAATATAAAGTCTAAAAATCTTTTAATAAATTTTCTATACATTATGTTCTCCTACTATTTTTTGATAATATTCTTATATATTAATTTTGTTATTTCTTTATTTTTTTATACGTTTTATATAGAAAATAAATATATCTAGTTATTTTTAAATAAATCTTTAACAACCTTTATTACAACATTTTGCTCTTCTTCTGTCATTTTTGTATCACTAGGTAAACATACTCCATTTTCAAATAATTTTTGTCCAACAGATTTTTTGCCATCGCATACAGTAATAAAATCATATTTTTCAAATACTGGTTGTAAGTTCATTGGCTTCCATACTGGTCTAGATTCTATATTTTCTTTATCTAATGCATCCATTATATCATTTGGTTTTACTTTTGAATTTTCGTCTAAAACAAATGCTGATAACCAGTGATTTGGCACAGTATTTACTGGTACTGGTTGCATTTTTATTTCTGGTATATCTTTAAAGGCCTCTTTATATCTATTGTATATATCTGTTTTTTGTTTAATTCTCTCATCTAAAACTTTTAATTGTCCTCTACCAATTCCTGCTACAATATTACTCATTCTATAATTATATCCTATTTCAGAGTGTTGATAATGACGAGCCTTATCTCTTGCTTGTGTTGACCAAAAACGTACTTTTTGTATTCTTTCTTCGTTCTCAGAAACCAACATTCCTCCACCACTTGTCGTAATTATCTTGTTGCCATTGAACGAATAAATTCCATATTTTCCAAATGTTCCTGTTTGTTTTCCTTTATATGTTGAACCTAGGCTTTCCGCTGCATCTTCTATTAATGTTACATTATGTTTTTTGCAGATTTCTACGATTTCATCCATTTTAGCAGGTGTTCCATATAAATGAACAACTACCACAGCTTTTGGATTAGGATATTTTTCAAAAGCTTTTTCTAGTGCTTTTGGATCCATATTCCAAGTTTCTTCTTCACTATCTATAAATATTGGTGTAGCATTTTGATATATTATTGGATTAGCTGTTGCAGAAAATGTAAGTGAAGAACAAAAGACTATATCTCCTTTTCCAACACCTGCTGCCATTAAGCCCAAATGAATAGCTGCTGTACCAGCAGATAAGGCAGCTGCATATCCTGTTCCTACATATTGTGCTAATTCTTCTTCAAATTTATTTACATTTTCTCCTAAAGGTGCTATCCAGTTTTTGTCAAACGCATCTTTAACATATTCTTGTTCATATCCTTCCTTTGACATATGTGGTGATGATAAAAAAATTCTTTTTTCCATAAAATAACCCTCTTTCATTTATTTTTATATATTATTTTCTATTACCTTAACTTTGTCTTTATGTTTTTCTTTGGTGTGCTCGTCCACCTTGTCGCTTGATTTTTCACTTTCTTCTGTTTCTTTTTTATTTTTCGTTTCTTCAACTGCTTTAGTATTTTCCTGTTCCTCTTCTTTTCTTTCTTTATACGTTGGAACAACTTTTTTCATATTTACTTTAATTTGTTTTATAGAAATATCCTCGTTTTTTATTGTATCCTTTAATATATCCAACTTTTTCTCTACATCTTCCATAGTTATTTTTGATGGTTTTGCAATAAATATTTTGCTATGGTCAGTACTTTTTAATCCTTCCTCAGACATTAGTATTTCCTCATATAACTTTTCTCCAGGTCTTAGTCCTGTTATTTCTATTGGAATATCTACATATGGTTGTAATCCAGAAAGTTTTATTAAGCTTACTGCTAAATCATATATTTTTACTGGCTCTCCCATATCTAGTACAAATATTTCTCCACCTTTTGCATATGTTGACGCTTGTAATACAAGTTGTACTGCTTCTGGTATTGTCATAAAGAATCTAGTTATGTCTTTATGTGTTACTGTTACAGGTCCACCTTTTGCTATTTGTTTTTTAAATAGTGGTACAACTGAGCCATTGCTTCCTAATACATTTCCAAATCTTACTGCAACAAATTCTGTTTTGCTAACTTTGTCTTTTGCTTGTATTATCATTTCGCACATTCTTTTTGTTGCCCCCATTATATTTGTAGGGTTTACAGCTTTATCTGTTGAGATTAATACAAACCTTTTTACATTAAATTTATCACAGCAATTTACTACGTTATATGTACCAAACACGTTATTTTTTATTGCTTCTAGTGGACTTGCTTCCATTAATGGCACGTGCTTATGTGCTGCTGCGTGGAATACTACATACGGTTTTGTTTTTTCAAATATACTTTCCATTCTTGCTTTATCTCTAACACTTGCAACAATAGCATCAATTTTAATATTTTTGTAGTTTGCTTTTAATTCTAATTCTATATCATATAAATTGTTTTCGTATATGTCTATTAAAACCATTTCTTTTGGTTCGTATTTAGCTATTTGCCTGCAAAGTTCTGAACCTATTGAGCCTCCAGCACCTGTTATTAGTACTGTTTTTTCTTTAAGCAGTTCCTCTATGTTGTTATTATCTAATACAATTGGCTCTCTACCTAATACATCTTCAATTTCTACATCTCTTAGATTTTGCATTATATTTTTTTCTGTAATAAAGTCTTGAATTCCTGGCAATATTCTTAATTTTGCTCCAGTTTCTTGACAGATTGCTAAAATTTCTTTTCTATCTTTTGAGGATATGTTTGAAATTGTAAAGAAAATTGTATCTACTTTTCTTTCCTTACAAACTTTTATTATATCATTTCTATTTCCTAAAATTTGTACTCCTCTAATTTTACAGCTGTGTTTTTTTACATTATCGTCTATTAAACCTACTATGTTGTATTGATTTATTAAGCTCGTTTTTATTTCTCTTACTACTTCTGTTGCAGCATCTCCAGCGCCTATTATAAGTAGTCTTTTTCTTTGTCCCTCTGGCTTTACAGTTATTGTATTTGTCAATAAAAATTGAATAACAACTCTATAGAACACAAGCAATATTGCTGTAAATACTCCTGCAAGTAGATTTTCTCTTGGTGACACAATGTTCCAGTCAAAAATCATTCCTAGTAAAGTAACAACATTGCTAGACACTATACAAGCTAATGCATATCCAAAATATTCTTTTGCACTTTCATAAACTGTAATGTTTCTATACACATCATATAAATTTAAGAAAATTTCATAAACGACTATTGCAACAATTATTGAATTTGCCAGAGTTATTGTAGGTATTTGCTCAAGTACTGTATAATTGTTCAAAAATAATTCTGTTAAAATATAAGAAAATCCAATAATTAAAATATCAATTATGAATAAAATTATTTTTGTAAATTTTATTGATTTCTTTAACTTTTGCATTTTTTGTTCCTCATTATTTTTTCATTATTTCAATTTTTCAAATTCATTTGCCATTATATATCATATAGCAACAAATTTCAACACTAAATAGCAAATTAATTGAAAAAGGTTAAAAAATATTCCAATTCACAGTTTATTCTAAAATGTCGTAGCAATGTATGTTTTAATTTTCTGTTTCCGTCCCCCAACTGCGTACAAACTGTAAATGTTCATTTCATTCACATAACAGTTTGTAAACTTGTCATTCCACACCTTAAACACTCCAACAGAAAATTAAAACATACATTGCTACGACAAAAAGCAACTGTGAACTATACAAAAAAGATACTGCACTTACGAACAGTATCTACACAATATAGTCTCTAGTCCTACATTAATGTCTATTAATCCTACTTTATAGTTTGCATCAAGATTAATAAATTCTTCCATAATATTTTCTATTTCTTTTTTAGAAAAATATCTTGCCTGGTTTTTATATTTTGTTGTTAAAAATAGTTGATTTGGTTTCAAATTCATTGCAGTCGCTAAATCTTTTCTATTCTCTTCTGCTACTTTAACAATATATAGCTTTTTAAAATGGTTATACAGCGTTATTAATATTTTTTGTATTGGTTCTTTTTGATATATTAAATTATTTAAAACATCCATAGCAGTTTTTGTATCTTTTTTGCCTAAATTATCTGTTAAGTCAAATATTACACTGTCCATCTGTTTATTTGCAAGTAGATCTATTTCCTTGTTTGTAATTACGCCACCTTGTCCAACATACTCAATTAATTTTCTAATTTCGTTAATCAAATCTTGCATAGATGTTCCACAGCTTTCCACAAAATATTTGGCACTTGCAGTATCTATTTTTACTTTATATGCTGCACATATTTTCTGTATATTTTCTATTAAGCCTGGAAGCTTTAATAGTGGGAATTCTTGCACTTCTCCATATTTTTCTATTGCTTTGTATAGCTCATTCTTTTCTGCCTCTTCCTCTACAAAAATTAATTCCACAGCATCTTCAATTAATGTATGATTTTCTTCAATGTATTCTGCTATCTTCTTGGAAAGATTTATCAAAGCCAGTTCTTGCCCCTTGGCAGTTTTTTTAGCTTTTTTAAACAAACCTGTATTTCTGGCTATAATAAGCTTTTTTTCATACCCAAATGCAGGAGTCTCTATATCAGAAATTAGCTCTGAGACATTTGTGTCATCAATTTGTATGTAGTTAATTCCTTTTATAAGTTCTCCAAAGCTTTTCTTTAACTTTTTTAATTTAGTTTCCAACAAATACGTTTCTTCTCCAAACAACAACTTAACTGACATTTTTCTCTCCTTCTTGTTTATTTAAAGCTTAACAGAAAATTTTGACGAATGTGCGTGACATATAGCAGCTGCCATACTATCTGTTGTATCATCCAATTTAGGAAGTTTATCAACTCCTAAAATCATTTTTACCATTTTTTGTACTTGTATTTTGTCTGCTCTACCGTATCCAACAACAGATTGCTTTATTTGAAGTGGTGTATACTCATAAGTAGGCACATTTTTTCTGCAACCTACCACAAGTATAACCCCTCTTGCTTGTGCAACATTAATAGCCGTTTTTGCATTGTTGTTAAAAAATAATTCTTCAACAGAAATCGCATCTGGCTTATATGTATCAATTATGTTTTCCAAGTCATTGTTAAGCTTTAGCAATCTTAGCGGAAACGACTCTCCCGCTTCTGTAAGCACTGCTCCCGATGTAATAAGTTTAAATTTATTTCCAATATAATCTATTATACTATATCCAGTTATTGCAAAACCTGGGTCAATTCCTAAAATTCTCATTTTGTTCTTTTGTTTTGCCTCCGTTTCTAAATTATTGTTCATTAATTTTACAAATATTTTTGTATTATCTGCTAAAGAAATGCAACTCTACAATATTATTCTAAATACTTCCGCCACACTCCAAGCTTGAGCAATTGTTCCTTGTGGCATATATTTCTTACTCTCTATATCATATAATTCGCATATACTGCCAACTGTTCCTCCGCTACTTATTTCATTTGAGAAAGTTGTTTTTACATCTGCTTTAAATTTGTCTAGCTTATCTTTTAACTCCTTTTTTGTGTGTCTGTTTTTTTCAGCCTTTAACATATTTCTTAAAGTGTCGTAGTATAATCCTAATAACCAAGGCCATATTACTCCCTGATGGTAGCTCATATCTCTTTTTATCATATCGCCTTCATATCTTTCTCTATATCCTGGTTCTCCTTTTGCCAATGTTCGTAATCCATATGGTGTAAGCAATTTTTTCTCTACTGTGTTTAATATTTCTTTTGCTTCTTCAGAAGCAGGGTCAACAACAGGATATGACAACGACAAAGCAAATAATTGGTTTGGTCTTATCTTTGAGTCTCCCAAAACATCATATAGGCATTTTCTTTTTTTGTTATAGAATTTTTCATTAAATGATTTTTTACATTTCTTTGCCAAATTTGCATATCTTACAGATTCTTCTTTACTACGCATTAATGTTGTAAGTTCTTCCATTATTTTTAGTGCATTATACCACATACTATTTATTTCTACTGCTTTACCATTTCTTGGTGTTACTACAAAATCTCCTATTTTAGCATCCATCCACGTGTTTTGTATATTTTCTGTTCCAGAAGAGATTAAGAAGTCCTTATCCATATATATATTGTTTCCATCTATATCTATTCTGTTTTGATATGCATTCATTATTTTTACCAAAGATGGATATATGTTTTTGTTTACCCATTCATATTCATGTGTGTATTCTAAGAATTTCTTTACTTCTTCAAATAGTAAAAGTGATGCATCTGCACTATTGTATAGTGGTCTTGAGTCATATCCAGAATATCCATTTGGCACTAGACCATATTTTATATCTCTTATGCAAGTAAGTAATACTTCTTTGGCTTCTGCAAATCTTCTTGTTTTTAGTAAAATTCCTTCAAAAGCAATTAGTGTGTCTCTTCCCCAATCCAAAAACCAAGGATATCCAGCAATTAGTGTATATAGTGCAAAAGAAGGTCTATATACAACAAAATTATCTGTTGCTATAATAAAGTTTTTAACCAAACTGCTATATTCTTCGTCTTTTGCTTCTTTATTTTTTTCATTTAAAATATCTGTGTTATATATAATTGAGCTTAATCTAACTATTTCTTTATTAATTAAGTCTTTAGCATCAATTTCTTCAATGTTTTGTTCAAGTGAGCATACAAATGTTACATATTTACTTTCATTAGGTTCAATTTCTATTTCATATACACCTGGCACCACGTGATTCTCTGTTGCGCCTTGTCCTCTTTTTTCTTCTTCTACATAGTACATATCTCTAAAAATGTCATTATGGTGCTCTATATATTTGCCCTCTGAGGCATATGTGTATATTGGATTTTGAGAGTTATTATTTACAATTAGTCTAACTTTATTATTCTCAACATTCTGTTGTAATTGAAAATCTTCAGATGTATTTGTTGTATGGAATCCTCTAAAATTTATTATTGGTGCTAACGTTAATGTTGCTTTATTTTCGCTATCATTTTTTATGTAATAATATAATCCAACTGTATTTTTACCATTTTCTAAGCATACAAATTTCTTTATTTGTATGTATTCTACTTTGTATGTGAAGATAGGTACATAGTCTTTTTCAAATTGTACTAAATTCTTGTATCCATCAGATATAAAGTTTTTACATACATTTGTATATAGATTGTATTGCCTTCCTTCTATATTAACACTTTCGTCTACTTTTGATAGAATTAATTGTCTGTTACCAGGTGGCATCATCGGAGCGACTAGCAACCCGTGGTATTTTCTAGTATTAGCTCCTATTATTGTTGAGCTACTGTACCCCCCAATTCCATTAGTAATAATCCACTCTTTTTTTAATCCATTTTCTAATGATAGTTCATCTTTTTCGTATTTCATTTGTATCCTCCATAAATTTATTTTTTATTCTTTTGCATTTTTGCTTTTTCCTTTTGCTTTAAGTCAGATTCTTTTATTGATTGAATTCTGTCACTATATTTTTCAAAAAACTTACTTTGATTCTTTTTGTCGTGCTTACTTTTCTTTTTCTTTGTTTGTTTTTTGTCTTCCTTGTCTTTTTTCTTTAAAGTTTTTTTAGTATCTTTTAATTTATTATTAAGCATTACATATTGAGTATTATTTTCCATATTGTTAAATTTCAAGTCATCGCATATTAGCTGAATTATTGATGCTGCAATTGCGTCTGGATTATGTCTAATATATCCATTTTCTATTTGTGATAGATTTCTTTGTATTAATGATACCCCTTCAACCTTTACTTTAGAAGTATCTTGTTCAACCAATTCTGAACCCTGTAAATTGTATTTTCTAATATATTCTGGAATAATTTCACCTGTATCATATATACAGTATTCTATTACCCCTTTGCCAGCGTGATCATTTATTGCTTTTATATGTTCTGATAAAGAATAATTATCTGTTTGACCCGGCTCTGTCATTATGTTACTTACATATATTTTAAATGCTTTTGATTCTTTTATAGCTTTTGCAACACCTTTTACAAGTAAGTTTGGTATTACATTTGTGTATAGACTTCCTGGTCCTATGACAATTGCATCCGCCTCTTCTATTGCTTCTATAACACCTGATGCAGGTTTGCAATTTGATGGATTAATAAATATTCTGCTAATTTTGCAAGCCTTATTATTAATCACTTCTGGAATTTTGTCTTTACTTTCTATCACAGTTCCATCTTCTAGTTCAGCACATATTTTTATTTCTTCTATTGTAACAGGTAGAACTTTGCCTGTTATTTTAAAAACATTTTGTGATTGTTTAACAGCTTCTGTAAAATCTTTGTATAAATCTTGCATTGCTGTAAAATACAAGTCATTAAAGTTTAAATTAGCAAGCCTTCCATTTTTAAATTTATAGTTTAATAATTTTTCTGTCACTTCTTCATTCTCTGAAAGCGCTACAAGGCTTTCTTTTATATCGTCAAGTGGTAATGTATCTAGCACTTGTCTTGACTCTGTTTTTTGGCTTCCATAATCTGATACAGTTACAATTGCCGTAATATTGTCCGTATATTTTTTTAATCCTCTTAAAACAGAATTTAAACCTGTTCCACCACCTATTACAACAACCTTTGGGCCTTGATTATATACTTTCTTATTAAATATAAGTGATTTTACATTAGCCTTGTTATCTTGAAGCCTCTTATCAGTATCCTCTACTAGTATTTCCAGAGTTCTTTTTTGAATTGCAACAATGCTATATATTATACACACAAAGCCCACAATGAATATCAAAATTATTTTTGCTAAATCAGCAAATTCAATTTGTGTGCTTGTAAGTACATCTGCCATCCCATAACAGCATAATATAATTCCAACTAATATTAATAATATCCATCTTTTTATTTTAGTTTTTGATTTAAACCATCTAAAAAAACCTTTCATTTATGTACACTCCTAATCATTACTTGAACGATTGGGACACTCCTTTTTGTTCAAGTTCTTGAACTTCTGGGACACTCCTTTTTGTTCAAGTTTTTTATTTTTCTTCATATTTTTCATTTGGGTTATTATTTGAAACAACTATTTTTAGTATTAGTTTCATTTTAATTTTAATATGTTTTTTTATTTGATTGTTTCTTCTTTGATAATAAATAAACACATCAATTTTATATGTCAATATATAATAATTGATTTATCTCTTACTCTCCTATAATTTCAACTTCTAGTTTTATACTTTTCCCAGTTTTTTCATAAACCACTTTTTTTACATAGTTTATCAAGTCGATTATGTCTTGTGCTGTTGCATCTCCCGTGTTCACAATAAAACCAGCGTGTTTTTCAGAAACTTGTGCTCCTCTTATTTTATATCCTTTAAGACCACACTCGTCAATCAATTTTGCTGTTATGTAATCTTCTCCACGTTTAAAGGTACTACCTGCACTAGGTAAATCTGGCTGAGTAGTTTTTCTTTTATTTAAGTATTCTTGCATTTGTTTCTTTATCTCTTCTTGGTTTCCATAAGAAAGTTCTAGTTTTGTTTCTAATATAACAAATCTTTTATCAGAAAACACACTATCTCTATATGTAAAATTTTGTTGTTCATTAGTTAGCTCAATAATTTCCGGTTCATCAGTTTTATCAACAAATTCAGTAATTTCTATATCATCTACATAGTTTTTTTCGTGTAAAGCATAATATTTTTTTAAATCTAAGCATTTTGTACTTACTATAATGTCCTTCATTTCTTTTCCATATGCTCCTGCATTCATTTTAACAGCTCCACCAATTGTACCCGGAATTCCAGAAGCAAATTCAAACCCTGATATACCATTTTTTAGTAGTTCTTGTGCTAAGCTCATTAACTTTACTCCAGCCCCTACTGTAACTATTACTGACTTATGTAAAGGTTCAATTTTTATTGTATTGATTTCTATCTTTGCTACAATTCCCCTTATGCCTTTGTCTCTTACTAGTATATTACTTCCATTTCCAATCACAGTTATATGCATATCATATTTTTTTGCTACTTTTATAATATATTTCAAATCTTTTATGCTTTTGACCTTAACAAATATATCAGCATTACCACCAACTTTAAAAGTTGTATGTTTGCTCATTGGCTCATTCATATATATCTGCTCAGGTAAAATTTCTTTGGTGAGTTCTTGGCAAATTCCTAATATATCCAAGATATTATCCTCCTATTTTAAAACTGTATACAATTTTATCATTATTTAAAGAATTTTACAATACCAAAATTAATATTTAGCAATGTCAAATATAGTAGATACTTACTACAATTCATTCATTTTTTTAAATTTTATTATTTTTAGTGTTGACTATTTCTAAAAAAGAAAATATAATAGTAGTAGATTTATATTTTTCATATATAAATTCCCTATAATAAATTATAGGGGCCAAAGTTAATAAGTTAACTTTGGCATCTCTTTCAAAAAAATCTCAATCCTTTCGCTTACCTTTTTAGGTTGGATTGAGATTTTTTATAATTTAGGTGTTTTTTATATTGATAGTATATTTAATTATCTCTAATATTTTTTCTTCATTACTAACCTCTGTTCTTTAAATAAGATACTCTTATTTCGTGCATTTTGTTTGCAACTTTTTTCCCCTCTGTAATACCATATTGTTTCATTACTTGATTACCATTAGTACAATTTATAACTTCATAACCCAAATCCGCAAATTGATTTTTGCTATTATCTTCTGACATATTATCTGCATCTACAATAATTTGTAGTCCATCCAATCCCAAAACAGTATTACTCACGCGCTCTATAAAACTAACTTTTTTGTGAAATGTCATTTTATCAAAAATCCCGCCCTCTCATATGCTCTAGACAAGAAATTGTACCGCATTTAATCAATCTTGTAGGTATTTTTAATCTACGTCCAAATATTCTTACTAACTCTGCACCCCTTTCTTCGTGCCTTATATGATGTGGATATTCTTCTTTTGGTGTTGCTCCTTTTCCTAAATCGTGAACTAAAGCAGAAAAACGCAATTCTAATTTTCTTTCAGCAGATAAAGTTTTTGTTTTATCTGCCACTTTATCAAGTACAATCATTGTATGATTATAGCTATCTCCTTCTGGATGATACTTAATTGGTTGTTCTGCTCCTATTAAATTATATATTTCTTTAAAATGGATATTTAAAACATTTGCATCTTTTAATACATCAAAAAATCTTGATGGTTTGTCTGTTAATAAAGCCTTACTTAATTCATTATACACTCTTTCAACAGATAAACTTGGTAACTCATTTTTTAATAATTCAATCATTTTCATAGTATTATATTCTACATCAAAATCAAATTGACTAGCAAACCTTGAGACTCTATACGCTCTTAATGGATCTTCTACAAAATGGTTACTAACCGCTCTTATAATATGTTTTTTTAAATCTTCTCTTCCACCAAATGGGTCAATAATTTTATCAGTTAATACCTCTTTTGCAATAGCATTTATTGTAATATCTCTACGCTCTAAATCCTCTTCAATCGTTATTTTTTTATCAATTTCAACATCAAAACTGTTATGCCCAATTCCAATTTTTCTTTCTTTTCTTGCAATAGCAAATTCTTTATTATCAATATCAAAAACAGGGAAATCTTTTCCTCTAACATTAGCTTCTGGGAATAATTCTTTAAATTCTTCAAATGATATTCCAGTTACACAATAATCCTCATCGTGATTTACAATACCTAATAATTTATCTCTAACTGCTCCACCAACTAAATATACGTTTCCACCATTTTGTTTGATTTTATCTGCTATTTCATATATATCATTCATAGATTAATAATTTACTTTACCTCCATTTTTCTCCATTAATATATTTTGCAAGTTATAAATCCATTAGCTATTTTATATCTCTTAACTTAAATTCTTTTATTAATTTCTTTACAGCAATATCTCTATGATTATGAGTAGCTTCATAAGTTTTTTCGTCCAAATCACTTAGTGGCTTATCAAATCCTTCAGGTATAAATATGGGTATATACGTCAGACCCCCTAGTTTTCCTGGAGTCATTGCCACACTACCATTACATTCTCCTCTTCCTACTATTTTTTCTCCATCTGGCAAGATTGCTGTTAGTACACATACAAAAGTACAAGTTCTATCTTCTTTGCATTGATATGGTTTCATTTTATCTAAAACTTTTTCTAGAATTTGAACCTGTGTTGCACCTTCACCAGCATATCTTGCAGAATAAACCCCTGGTTCTCCATTTAATTTATCAACACATAATCCTGCATCATCTGTAATAATTATCTTGTCTTTTATGTTGTTTTTATTGCAAAACATTTTTATTGCATTTGCTTTAATTTCTGAATTTTCTTCAAATGTTTTTCCATCTTCTATTATTTCTTGGCTAAAACCTATGTCCTTTAGTGTATATAATTTTGCATTTATATTATTTTCTCTAAATATTTTTGTCATTGATACAACTTTATTTTTATTACTTGTACCATATATAATTTCCATAATACTTTTCTCCTTTCAAGTAATATATAAATCATTTTGAATATAAATTTATTTTTTAAAAATTTTTATATCCAATTTTACTATGTATTTCCTTATGGCAATTAGAGCACACCAAAATACACTTTAAAGCTTCTTGCTTATATTCTTTCCAAGACATAGTATTACCAGAACCAAGTTTGAACTCTTTTATTTCGGGATTTTTATGATGGAATTCAAGTGCATCAACACATTTGTCATATCCACAAATAGAGCATTTTCCACCCAATAATTTTATTGCTTGCATTTTCATACTTCTTCGTAATACCGTCTTTTGATGCTTTCTTGTAGTATAATTATCTCTCGTAGACTCACCACTACATTCATAACAATATATTCTAGTAGATGATCTAGTTTCAAACCTATTATTACAAATTTCGCATATTCTAATCATTGCAACCAACTTTCTATATAATTTTAGTATAAGTATACTATAAAAAGCAAAAAATTACTAGCAAACATACAAAAAAATAACAGATAATTTCTTATCTGTTACTCTTTATGGCTCCTTTACGAGAGACGTTTTCGAAAAGTCTATCACAAAAAAGTTACTTATTTCCGTTTCAAATATAGTTATAGCAATATGTTGCAAGAATGGTATGTACAAGTTGGCAATTTTTTGCTACAACTGTTGTTTATAATTTAACATAAGTTTTTAGGTATTGCAACAAAAATCAAATATTATTTTTATATTTTTTTAGCACCTTCTATTTTTTCCATAAGCCACCTCTTTTTTTATTTTATATTATACTACCAAAGGCTCTAA
>CAKNRV010000002.1 GCA_930991035.1 uncultured Clostridium sp.
ACATATATTCATAAGTACTTACATTTAAGTCTTTCATTGTTAAATATATGCAAGGATATGCTCCTAATTTTGATGTGTATTTTTCTCCTTGCTCCATTATTTTTAACCCTTCAAATAATTCTTTTGAGTCTTTTGAATTACAGTCAAAATAATATTTTAGCATACTCATATTTAACGTTTTTCCAAATCTTCTTGGACGTGTTACTAATAGAACTCTACTTTGATTATCTATGATGTCTTTTATATACATACTTTTATCTATAAAATAGTTTTTCCTTATTCTCAACCCCTTAAAATTACTCTCTCCAATTCCTATTCCTTCAAATTCCACTTCCAATCCCTCCTTCGCTTTTTTCTTGCTTCCTATGCGTTCATTATACCATATATATTCTCTTTTGCAAGTGGATTTCTTTACTTTTTTGAACGATTGGGACACTCCTAAAAGTTCAAAAACTTGAACAAATAGGAGTGTCCCAATCGTTCAAGTTTCTTCAATCATTAAAATGGCGCGATAAGACCTGTCCCTATCGCGCCAAACAACTAACTCTTATGATACATTATTTTTGTTAAAATATTCTATCAAGTGTATTATAGTGTCTTGATTATTTGGTTTTAACTGGTCGAAACCAAATAATGCACTATTTATTTCTTTTTTTCCTTTTACGTTTAGGTATCCACTAAATACCTCGTCCAAACCAATGTCAAATAAATTACAAAATTTGACCAATACTTCATAAGATGGTTTTGATCTGTCTTGTTCTATGTCCCCAATATATCTTGGTGAACACTCAATTGCTTCAGCTAATTTTTCCTGTGTATATCCGTGACTTTTTCTAATCGACTGAATATTTTTTCCGATTTTTATTACCCTTGCTTTCTTCATATCCTACCCCTTCTTACAAAAATTTTAATTATATGATAGCAAAGGTATTGGAGATATAGAACGAATTAAATACGTATTTTATACTTATATGTTTCTGTTTACATTCCAATAAAATTACCGAAAATTAAATATTTACACATAATTTTTATTTTTTCATTTTTTCTATAATTTTTTCTACATTTAAGTTAACAAATTTTCTGTTTTCCATTAGTATTTCGCCATTTACTATTGTCGTTTCTACATTTCTTCCCTCTATGTTATATACTAAATTTGATATTACATCATTGTTTGGAACCATTTTTATGTTATCTAGCTTTGGCGCTATATCAACAATTATTAAGTCAGCCTTCTTTCCTTCTTCTATGCTTCCTATCTCCTTATCTAAACCAAGTAGTTTTGCGCCATTAATTGTCGCCATTTTTAATACATCTCTTGAGTTTATAAATTTTTCATTTTCATATATTCCACCTTGGCTTAATGCTGCTACTTTCATAGCCTCGAACATATCCAAATTGTTCCCAGAACCTTGTCCATCGGTTCCTAACGCTACGTTTATTCCGTTTTTTAGATATTTTGTTGTATCTGCTATTTTACATCCTAATCTAAAATTAGATATTGGGTTATGTGCAATTCCGCAATCTAATGTTTTTAAAATTTCTATATCTTCGTCATTCAATTTTACGCAATGTGCCAATATTAAATGGATTCCGTCAAAGTATTTTTTTAGTACTTTGCTTGCCTCTTCTCCGTGCAATTTTTGTATATCTTCAATCTCGTCAATGCTTTCTAAAAAGTGTGTATGAATAGGCAAATTATATTTAATTGCAAGCTCCTTTGATTTTTCTAGTAATGCATCTGAACAAGTATATAAGCTATGAGGTGATACTGTATATGTAATTAAGTTGTTATTTTTATCTCGTGTTTCGTATAAATCTATAAATTCATTTATTCTCTGCTCTGATGCCTCTTTTCCATCACTGTCCATTAAAACTCTTGTCAAAACAGCTCTCATTTTTGACTCTTCAAGCGCTTGTCTGATTTTTTTAGAGAAAAAATAATGGTCATTTACACAAGTGGTTCCAGTTGATATCATTTCTAAAATAGATAACATAGTTGCATCATATACTTGGTCTTCTGTAAGTTCTGCTTCAATTGGCCATATTTTTTCGTGGAGCCACGTATATAGGTTGCATCCTTCAAATGTGCCTCTAAAAATACTCATTGTAATGTGAGCGTGCGTATTAATAAGTCCCGGCATTACCACTTTATTGCTTGCATCTATTACTTTTTCATTAGCTTGTGGCTCTATGTTATCCTCTATTTGTTTTATAATGTCATTTTCAATTCGTATATCCTTATTTTCTACACTTACATCATCAGCTTTAGATAAAATTACTTTTCCATTTTTAATCAACATAATTTTTTGTATGATTATATAAATCATACCCTCCTTTCTCGATATAAAATTCTCACTAATTATATAATCTTACCATTTAAAAATCAAGGTAAACTTAGTAGCACTACAATGTCAAAATGGCGGATAATGGTTTTTGCTTTTATATTCCGGCAATCTACACCGTTATATAGTAATTTTATTTTTGATAAAATTTTAATGCTCTATACCCAAAACACAAAATCTATACTATTACAGGCAAAAAACTGCAATAAAAAACTATGTTTTAGGTTGCAGACTTAGTATGCCGTATGCTATAATATTTTTGTGATTTAATTTAATACTTAAAATAATATACTTTATTATATAGTTATAAAGTTAGCGAAATGATTTATGGGGTTATACCTTGTAGAAAACCCAAATTTTAAAATAAGGATAGTGATAGTTTATGAAAAAATTACCTTATGGAATTAGCGATTATGAAAGATTAATTGAAAATGATTATTATTACGTAGATAAAACTATGTATATAGAAAAATTAGAAAGTTTGCCTGAGCCTTATATAATGTTCTTGCATCCTAGAAAATTTGGCAAAACGCTATTCACCAGTACTTTGGAAAATTACTATGACATTTTAAAGTCAGATAAATTTGATAGGCTTTTTGCTGATACATATATTGGTAAGAATCCAACTAAACTAAAAAATAGTTATTATATACTTAAATTTAATTTTTCTGGTATAGATACTTCTAACGAAGATGCAACTATGATTGGTTTCAAAGAAAAAGTGACATTATCAGTAAACAGGTTTACCAAAGATTATGGCTTGGATTTTTATGCAAATCCAGATTTAACCACAGAAGGTTTACTAAGTAATATCCTTGAAGCTTTTAGAACTCAAAAACCTGGCTCTAAAATATATGTAATTATTGACGAATATGACCATTTTGCAAATGAGTTATTGGGTTTCCATACTAATCAATTTAAAAATCTTGTTTCTAAAAATGGTAAAGTTAGAAAATGGTACGAAATTTTAAAAGAAGGTACAGAAAGTGTAATTGATAGAATATTTATTACCGGAGTTGCTCCTATTACTTTGGATAGCCTAACTTCTGGTTTTAATATTAGCTCTGACATAACTCAAGATGTAGATTTTAATGAAATGATGGGATTTACTCAGGTTGAATTGATAGAAATGATGGATAAAATTGGAATTTCTAAAGAAGAACAAAATACTTTGTTACCAATTATGAAAGAAAATTATGATGGCTACCAATTTTCTACTAAAGCTCAGAACAAGATATATAATTCTAATATGTGTTTATATTTTCTTAAGAGTTATGTTAGATTCAAAGATATACCAGAAAAACTAATAGATATGAACATTGCTAGTGATTATAATAAACTTGGTAATATGTTAGATTTATGCAAAGGAGAAGAAAGAGAAAAAATAATAGAAAAAACGGTATCTGGTCAAGGCATAGTAAGTGATATTACTGCAAAGTTTAATCCAGCAATTGAATTTACAGAAAAAGATTTAGTATCTATGCTATATTATTTGGGTTATCTTACAATACAAGATAATATTGCTGGATATCCAAAGTTAAATATACCAAATATGGTAATGAAAGAAATATATTCTGACTATTTTTTACGAGTTTTAAATCAAAACTTTTCTATGTCTGCTAATATAAACTATTCAGAGCTAGCCCTAGAAATAGCATTAGATGGAAAAATTGATAGAATTGTAGATTTAATGCAAACATACTTGCAACATCTATCAAATAGAGATTATATGAACTTTGACGAGAAATATGTAAAATTAATATTTTACTGCATTGCAATGAATTTAGATATATTTAGAGTAAAATCAGAAATGGAAGTTCAGCGAAAATATCCCGATATATTACTTATTCCTAAAGACACAGACAAAGGATATAAATCTGTTATGATTGAATTTAAGTATTTGAAAAAAGGAGAAGAAAATAAATTAGCAGAGAAACAAGAAGAAGCACGAAAGCAGATTGAAGAGTATTCTACGTTTGAAGAAATAAAGGATATTCCTAACTTAAGTAAGTACACAGTTGTTGCTGTAAATGATAAGATTTATGTGGAGGAGATATAAACTATTTTTTCTTTTTACGTGCTTACCATATATATTCTCTTTTGCAAGTGTATTTTCAAAAAATGGCACGGTAAGAAAAAAATCAAACTACCGCGCCATTTTCACATAAAACTGATATTAATCTCCAGCTAAAACTAATATACCTAATTTATAACCTAACACATATTTCTATGTGAATAAGCTAATCACCAAATATACTAATCAGTCGCTCGACTATAAATGCACACATAATAACCATATTCGTCCTTTTTGGACTAGTAACAACCATTATCAAATACAAGTATAATCTTAACTTTGAAAATAATACCTATGGTTCAACCATACATTTAATCAAATTACATCTATCAAACATAAGTATAATAGAAATAAATTTTGTATAGCCATAACACAAATATTATCCTCTCATCGCCGACATATAATAATATAAGGTCATTACACTATTATATATCTTTGCTCGAATAATATAAAACATATATTAACATCTTATATTACTCTTATTTCAACTAATATCAATCTTATGCTATTATTATGTACTCAAATTTTTTTATTATACATTTTTTTAAAATTTTTTTATTGCGATTTTTTATTTTTTATAGTATCATATAATTAGTCGAACTAAAAATTTATTGAACCTAGGAGAAAATTATGAAAAGTGAGAAATTTGATTTTTATAGTCCAGTCAATTTAAAATCATATAACTTAGATAAAACAATGAGATATCAGTTAGATGTTTTAGGTAGTTTGGATTTTTTTACTAGAAGACATAGCGAAAATGTTGCCAACTTGACTTGTAGAATATGCGAGTATTTACATTTTAACCAAAATTTTATAATTTATTGTACCATTTGTGCATATTTACACGACATTGGTAAATTATTTATTCCCGCTTCTATATTAAATAAACCAGATAGATTAACTGACGAGGAATTTGAGATAATGAAAACTCATACAACTTTGGGTTATGAAATGTGTATGAAGGATTTAAAGCTTCGTCCTTATGCAATTGGAGCACTTGACCATCACGAAGCATTAAATGGTTCTGGCTATCCAAATGGAATTACAAAAATTCCTATGGAGGCTCAAATTATTCGTATTGCAGACGAATACGATGCTATTGTAACCAAACGTCAATACAAAACTCACGTAAACATTTCTGAAACTTTAAAGGAACTTATAAAAGATACTAAACCAGATCCAAAGTTTGTGGCACTTGATTATCTTTCTCAAAATTCAAAAGTTGGAAAAATAAATAAACACGTTTTAAAAATTTTATTTAAAGTTGTAATTGACGATATTTTATACGAAATTAGTTGTTTGTATGAGTATCTTGACTATTTAAAGGAAAATATTAAAAGGCTTGATTTAATTATGAAATATGCGCGCAAAATGGATGAGGCTAAAAATGACAAAAAGAAAAATTATTATAAAGAAGGTATGCGTTTGTTATTCCAAGCTGACGAAAATTTTGACAATTATGAGCAGGTTTACAATGACTATAAAAATGCATTGACCTTACGTTCTGATAGAATTGATAAGTTATATAACGAGATTAAAATTATAAAGAAGCTAGAAGTATAGTAGAGCGCAATAAAGAATGTCAAAGCAAAAGACTACTGCAAAGTAGCCTCTTGCTTCTTTTTTATATTGTAAACTTTTTGTATGAATATAAATTTTATTGTTTATTTCAAAGTCCAAAGCTTACGCCCAACGCATTATTTATTTTAGACATAATTGCATCATCGTCTATATGACCTATTTTTTCCTTTAACCTACTTTTATCTATTGTTCTTATCTGCTCAGCCAAAACAACTGAATCGGATTTTAGCCCATTTTCCTGAGAACCTATTTCTATATGAGTTGGTAATTTATTTTTTCCCGTTTGAGATGTAATAGCTGCTGCTATTACTGTTGGGCTATGTTTATTTCCAATATCATTTTGTATTATAATAACTGGCCTTATTCCTCCTTGCTCTGAGCCCACAACTGGGCTTAAATCAGCATAAAACATATCTCCTCTTTTTATTACCATAAGTTTCACTCCTAATATTTCTATATTTAAGGCTTATTTTTTGATATATTTTAAATATTAGTTTAAGATAAGAAATGCTTTTTATCTTACTGTTTATATTTTCTATTCATTAGTCTTTTATCAATTTTTACATTTTTTCAAACCAACTTATCAGTATTATTCAAAGCATTAATCTTTATCTCATTATATTCTATGTAAACTATGTTTTTTTCGTTAACATCTTCTATGGTTAATTTTGTCGGATTACCAGTTTCTTTGTCGAGATATAATTTTTTGTTGTATATATAATTACTTCTATTTGATTTAACTTCTAGTACAATCTGCCCTTCTTCTTCGTAAAAGCCGTTTATCCTGTTCTGAACCAGTTTTATATTCCTCAATAAATGTTTCTAAGCATAAATAATTATTAGACAAATAGTTGTAATTTTCATATACTTTGCTTAAGTTTAATCTTGTATTAGTAATTGTTAAACTACTTCCATCATAATACAATTGCATTCCCTCTATATTTGCTGGCTCTAATACAGTTTGGCTTGATTTATTTGGCGCTACATATTTTTGTATTAATACATAACTATTGGTATTTTTATTACTTTCAATAGTTACAGAAACTTTTGCTTCATAGGAACTAATGTTTAAAATATATTGTTCAATTTCCTCTTTACTTTTGTTAGTAATATTATTGCCAGTTTTCAAATTTTTATAATTGTTTTTTGAAAAAATTATTAAAAAAATTGCCAAAAAAATTATTATTATTAAAATTAAAATAACGACTTTGTTTTTTTTCATTCTCGACATACTAAAAATCAGTCCTTTCTAATACTCTTTTTGTACTTCCCTAAGTTTCAAGTGTTACTATTTACTTCTCTATACTATATATTTGGGGCACAGCAATGTATTAGTTATGAATAGTAACTTACATAAAAAGAGGATTGCCCTCCCATACTTTAATTTTATTTTATAAATCATTAAAGTATGCACTTAGACAATCCACTAACTCTTTTTTAGTATCAATCTTATTTATTTTGTCTCGCAATTTACTAGCATCTTTGAAATTTCTTATATAATATGCCAAATGCTTTCTTAATTCTTTAATTCCAACATTCTCTCCTTTTTCTTCTACTTCCAAATCAATATGCTCTAAAATCACAGAAAGCTTTTCCTCATTTGAAATTTTTCTTTCTTCCTTTCCTTGCAAATAATTTATTACTTCTTCAAATATCCAAGGATTTCCAATTGCTGCTCTACCTATCATTATACCGTCTACACCAGTCTGTTCAAACATTTTTAAAGCATCTTCTTTTGTCTTTATATCCCCATTTCCTATCACTGGAATTTTAACGCTTTCTTTAACTTTTCTTATTATTTCCCAATCTGCTACTCCCGAATAAAACTCTTCTCTAGTTCTTCCGTGAATTGTTATTGCAGATATTCCAGCAGATTCCAATATCTGTGCCACTTCTGTAGCAACTACTGTACTTGCGTCCCAGCCTTTTCTTATTTTAGCAGTAACTGGTACTTTAGATGCAGAAACTGCACTTTTTGCAATTTCTTCAACTCTTTTTAAATCTAATAATAGCTTGCTTCCATCTCCATTTTTTACTATTTTAGGCGCGGGGCAACCCAAATTTATATCTACAATATCCACAAAATTACTAATATATTCAGCTGCATATGAAATTGCATCAATATCGCTTCCAAATATTTGTGCAGCAACTGGCCTTAACTCACCTTTAGTATTTAGTAATAATTTTGTTTTTTCGTCATTATAAAATATACCTTTACTGCTTATCATTTCTGTGCAAGTTAACCCTGCTCCCATTTTTTCGCATAACAAACGAAATGGCAGGTCCGTTATTCCTGCCATTGGAGCTAAAAGTATGTTGTTTCTTAATTCTACATTTCCTATTTTTAATTTTTTAATGTACATCTTTTTCTCCCTTTTAATCTATAAAAATAGCTTTTTGCCTTCTTCCAGAAATATTTAGCAATATTCCTATCATAATAAAGTTACTTAAAAGTGAGCTTCCTCCATAGCTTACAAATGGTAACGGTATACCAGTTATTGGCAAAAGTCCCATAGTCATTCCTATATTTTCTATCATATGAAAGAAAAACACTCCTGCTATTCCCACTGCTATATATGAACCCAAATCATCTTTTGCGGTTTTTGCCACATAAATAGCTTTTGTTATTAGTATTACATACAGTATTATAACTAGGGAAGCTATAATAAATCCCATTTCTTCTGCGATTAATGCAAATATAAAGTCTGTCGTTTTTGGATATAAGAATCCCAATTGTGTCTGATTGCCTTTAAACAATCCCATTCCTAATAATTCTCCAGAGCCTATTGCTAACTTAGACTGAATAATATTATATCCTGCACCTCTTGGATCCAAGTCTGGATTTAAAAATACATCAATTCTTGTCTTTGCATGCTCTGGAAGTACAAAAAAGTATAATAGCGGAGCCGCTATAACTACTATTAATACTGTTGCAATAATATATCTCTTTTTTATTCCTGCTACGAACAGCATAAAAATAAGTGCCATAACAAATGCAAGTGCTGTACCATAATCTGGTTGCTTTATTATTAATAATGTTGGAACAGCAAATACTAAGATTACTAATAGCAATTTAGAAATTCTGCTAATTTCGTCTCTTCCATTTTTTTGTATTTTAGTCATTACTAATGCAAGTGTTAATACACAAATTATTTTTGCAAATTCTGCTGGTTGAAAAGAAAATGGACCTATATTAAACCAGCTGGTTGCTCCATTTATGGGTTCTGTAAATAGTACACCTATTAGTAGTGCTACTATAATTCCATATAATATTGGAGAGATTTTAGCTATAATATCATAATCAATAAATATTACAATTATCATTACAGGAATACTAATTGCTACCCATAGAATTTGCTTTTTCAAATCCTCATAATCAGAATTTTGTGTTGCAGAAGTTAAAGCAACTAATCCAATTATAACAAGTAATATAGTGCAAATTAGTATTCCCCACTCTACATTTTTAAGAATTCTTCTCTTCATTATCAACCTCATTCAAATTATTGTTTAACTCATTTTGTTGATTCTCAGCTACTCCACCAGCTTCGTTCGTAACAATGCTATTTGTGACTTCTGAATTTACAGTTGATGCATTATTAATTGATATGCTGTCAAGTACTACTTCTTTAGCTGCTACATTTTCATTTAATTCGTTTCTAGTTGATTCGTCGCTTATTACCTCAGTTTTTTCTATTTCTGCTCTTTCTGTTTTTGTTTCTCCGACTTGTTGGTCTTTCTCTATATCTACATTGTTTGGCTTTATTTGTTCAGACTTATTATCATTTTTATTTAGACTTCCTTCTAGTTTTCTAGCTTCGTTTTTTATTGTAATAATAGGAATATTCGCATAAAGAGCAGGTGCTCCCAGCGAACCATCTTCCCCTTCTTTGTTTGTTAGCCTTACATCTATTGCTTTTTCGTCTATATCTATATATTTTTTAATTACTTCTAATATTTCTTGTTTCATCATTTCCAAAAAGTCTGCTGATATATTTGCTCTATCTTGAGCAAGCACTAGGTGCAATCTTTCTTTTGCAGTACTTTTTGATTCTTCTTTTTCGCTTTTTCTAAATCTCTTAAAAAAATGTGCTATGTTTTCAAACATATTTCACCCTCCAATAGTATTAATGTTTACCCTTTGCATTTGCGAAAAAACCTTTTACTTTACCAAAAAAACCTTCTTTTTTACCCGGCATAGTTATATCTACATTTTCTCCTAATATTCGTCTTGCTATTTCTATATATGCTTTTCCAGAAGGTGCTTTTTCTTTTGTAACAACTGGCTCTCCTTTATTAGTCTGTGTAATTATGTACTCATCATCTGGAACTACTCCTATTAAATCGATTGATAATAAGTCCACTATGTCTTCAACATCCATCATTTCGCCTTTTTTTATCATAGCTGGTCTAATTCTGTTTATTACCAATTCAGGATTTTTAATATCAGATGCTTCAAGTAAACCAATTATTCTATCTGCATCTCTAATTGCTGATATTTCTGCTGTTGTTACTACAATTGCTCTATTTGCTCCAGCAATTGCATTTTTAAAGCCTTGCTCAATTCCTGCTGGGCAATCTATTAAAATATATTCAAACTCTTCCTTTAGTTTGCTTATTAGTTCTTTCATTTGTTCTTCATTTATTGCACTTTTATCTCTTGTTTGGGCTGCTGGTAGTAAGAATAGTTCGTTAAATCTTTTATCTTTTATTAGGGCTTGTCTAAGCTTGCATTTTTCTTCAACAACGTCTACTATGTCATACACAATTCTATTTTCAAGTCCCATTACAACATCTAGGTTTCTTAATCCAATGTCTGTATCTACTAATGCAACTTTTTTCCCTCTAAGAGCTAAAGCTGCACCTAGGTTGGCCGTTGTTGTTGTCTTTCCTACTCCGCCTTTTCCGGATGTTATAACTATAACCTCTCCCATAAGTTTTCCTCCTTGTAAAATTAAAACAACCTTAAACTTATGTATAATCTAGTATGTTGCAGTATTTGAAGCGTTTTACATAAAAAAATTACATACTATGAATAATACAAACTTTTAAGTTTATTAGTCTTTCAATAAAAATGCACTATTTAAACACCATTATTATATACGCAAAACCCCAAAACGTCAATGTTTTGGGGCAAAAAAGTTGTTATTCTTATACATTTAGTTTTATTGTTAATCTTTTATATATTAATTCTTTAATTAGTATCTACTATTATCCACATTATAGTTTTGTAATATTTCTTCGGCTGTTAATGCTCTGTTATATACCTTTACACTATATATATTTCCTATTGGATTAGATTGTTCGCCTGCTGTAAATATTGTAAGTGGAAAATTTAAACTTCCATCAGTAAAGCTAACAGTGTTTACATATTCTCCATCTATATAGAGTTTAGCCGTAGTTCCTGAAAAAGTTACAGTAAGATTATATAGTTTATTAGCTGCAAGCCTTTCTCCCAAAACTGTTCTAGTGCTAGTTCCCATTGTGTCTAAAGTAAGTCTATTATTTGTATTATAATTAAAAAGCATCATTCCATTTGATGTTGTTGTCCTTGAACCCAATAGTACATCTACTCCTCCTAGTGAAGATAGGCTAAATACTATATTAAATGTATTATTAAAATCTATTGGGAAATTGCTATTTGTTTTAACACCATTCTGCTGATTACTTTGTGTAAATGTTAGGTAGTTATCACTCCAGCTTCCTCCTGTTATTGTTGCATCGTTTCCATTTCCACTTAAATCTTTCCAAGTAGTTGCTGTAGTACTATGCCCATTACCAGTATTGTTTATTGCATCATAATGTAATATAAGTCCATCTGAAACATAGTTTGCTCCAGCATTTCCAGATAATTCGTCATATATATCGGCTGCTCTGTCATTATCAGCTTCATAGCTTGATTTTACATTCATTGCGCTAACTAGTTGCATTTTTCTTGTCGAATTTGACGTTAAAAATATAGCCATTAAAACAAGCAACATAGTAAGCAAAACTATTGACACATACACTGCCATTGAACCTCTTTCACTTTTCATATGCATATTTTTTCCTCCTTGGTTTAAATTTAATTTATCAAATATTTGTTAGTCTACAATTTTTAAAAATATTATTTTTCTATTCTCATTAATACTTTCTTATACAAATATAATAATCCAAGTTTTAATTATTGTCAATTATAATTACATTAATTTATTTTTGTTTATTTACAAAATTTTATTCAATTTTTTTAGTTATAAAAAATTATGTTAAAACCATTGATAACTTTTCAAAAAAAATATATAATATTAAGGTAAGCATATAAATATGCTAATTTAACACACAAAAGTAAAAAGCTAGAAAGGATTGATTTTCTAAAATGAAATTAAGTGATAAAGCAAAAGATATTATAGAATGGATTGTATGTATATTAATAGCTTTTATATTAGCATTATTAATAAGATTTTATGTTGGAACTCCAACTATTGTAAAGCAACCATCAATGTTTCCAACTTTGCAACAAAATCAAAGGCTAATTTTGAACAGATGGGGACGCACTACAAAGCAAATGCCAGAACGTGGAGATATTATTACATTCCAAGCTCCTTCTGATAAAGCACTTACAGAGGATGAGTATGATAGTAGTAATCCAGTTGCTAAATATGAAGATGACCCTACAAATTGGTTTAGCAAATTTGTTTTTTATGTTTTAGAAATAAACAAAGAAAGCTATATAAAAAGAGTTATCGCTCTTCCAGGAGAGCACGTTCAAATAATGGATGGAAAAGTATATATCAATGGAGAAGAACTAGACGAGCCTTACTTGCAAGATGGTGTAACAACAACTATGGGCACTGGTTTGCTATCTGACTTTGTTGTTCCAGAAAATTGCGTATTTGCTATGGGCGATAATAGAGACCATTCAACAGATTGTAGAGAATTTGGATGCATCCCATTAGATAAAATAGAAGGAACAGTTTGGATTAGATTTTGGCCTTTAAATTTATTTGGTGAAGTAGAATAAAATAATTTAAATGCATTTAAATTATGCAAATATTAATTTATATAAAGTATATACTTTTAATAGGAGTAGAAATTGAATTTTAATAATATCATTGGAAATGAAGATTTAAAACATTTATTTAATAATTCTATAAGTTCAAATAACAGGGTCCACAGCTATATGTTTGTTGGACCTGATGGTATTGGAAAAAGCATTTTTGCTAAAGATTTTGCCGAAAAGCTATTATGTCTTAGTGATAATAAGGCTTGTGGAACTTGCTCTTCTTGCATAAAATTTGAAAGTGGCAATCACCCAGATTTTGTGGTTTTAGATTCTGAAGATGGAAAAAATATTAAAATTGGACAAGTACGACAAATGCAAGAGCAAATAGCTGAAAAGCCAATTGTCTCAGATAATAAAGTTTTTATTATCAATAATAGTGATTTAATGACTGTCGAAGCACAAAACTGTTTACTAAAAACCTTAGAAGAGCCACCATCTTATGCTGTAATTATTTTGACATTATCAAATGAAAACAAATTACTAAACACTATAAAATCTAGGTGTACAAAAATTACTTTTAAAGGTTTAACAAACAGCGAATTAACCAATTATGCTAAATTGCACAATATAGAGACCACGGCCGAATTACTTGAAGCTTCTAATGGAAGTATTTCTAAATTGATTCAGCTAAAAGAAAATATAGAAGCATATAAAAGTTTAGATACGATTATTAATAAATTATCTAGCGGAGACATTATCGATGTATGGAATAATGCTGAAATATTATACAAATCAAAAGATACTATTAATAATTTGCTTGATTACTTTAATGTGATTTTTTTCAATAAGTTACGTAAGACAAATGAAATTAAGTATATTAATTCTATAAAAATTGTAGAACTTACAAAAAATAGATTATCTGCAAATGCCAATTATGATATGTGTATTGATAATCTTTTGCTAAAAATTTGGGAGGAATTTAATGAAAATAATAATAGGAGTTAGATTTAAAAAACCTGGAAAAGTATATTTTTTTGATCCAGGAACTATACATATAAATGTAAAAACTAAGGTTATTGTAGAAACCGCTTTAGGTGAAGAACTTGGAGAAGTTGTTGTTAAGAAAAAAATGTTACCAAATGTTACATTAACCACTCCTTTGAAAAAAATAGTTCGTATCGCCACACATAAAGACATAAAACATTATGAAGAAAATAAGAAAAAAGAGCAAGAAGCTTTTAAAATTTGTGAAGAAAAAATAAAAAAATTAAAACTACAAATGCATTTAACAGAAGTACAATATAGTTTTGATAATAGTAAGCTTTTATTTTGCTTTACTGCTGATGGAAGAATTGATTTTAGAGAATTAGTAAAAGAACTTGCTGCAATTTTTAAAACAAGAATCGAGCTAAGACAAATTGGTGTTAGAGACGAAGTTAGAAGAATTGGTGGAAATGGAGTCTGTGGACGTGAGCTTTGTTGCTGTTCATTTTTAAATAATTTTGAAGCTGTATCAATCAAAATGGCTAAAGAGCAAAATATGTCATTAAATCCATCTAAAATTTCTGGTAACTGCGGAAGACTTATGTGCTGCTTAAAATATGAGCAAAATGTATACGAAGATAAGCTAAGTCATTTGCCTAAAATCGGTGCCATAGTAAAAACAGAAGATGGTGAAGGTGTTGTAGATTCTATAGAAACTTTAAGAGAAATTGTTAAAGTTAAATTAAAAGACGATAATGACGACACATATTACAAAAAGTATAATGCTAGTGATATACAAATAATTAAAAATATTGGTTCTGAGGTTGTAGATGCAGAAGAAGAGGAAAACAAAGAAGAACTTCAAAAATTAGAAGAATTGGAACAAGAAGATAAGAAAAACCAAAGTGAAGACGAAATATATTAATTTTAATTATTGTATGTTTATGGATAGCATTATGTGCAATATTTGTGCGGTATTACGTACAGTATTGTGTATAACATTTTAATTAAGGAACAATTCCTTGTTAAGACCATAGCATATCTTTTACAGTTATTTATATTATACTAAATATATAGCAGTACAATGTAATTTAAGGAGGTGAATTCAAATGACATATAAAATTAGTGAAAAATGTATAAGTTGTGGTGCTTGTGCAGGAGCTTGCCCAATGCAATGTATTTCTCAAGGAGATGAAAGATACGTAATAGACGAATCTGTTTGCATCGGATGTGGAACTTGCGCAAATGTTTGCCCAATGGGAGCACCAGAACCAAATGAATAAATAAGAATAGAACTTGAACAAAAGGGACACTCCTTTTCGTTCAAGTTTTTAAACGTTTGGGACACTCCTAAATGTTCAAGTTCTTGAACATTTAGGAGTGTCCCTTTTGTTTAAGTCTCTATTCTTTATTGCTCATTTCTTCTAATTTTAATAATGCTTCCCATCTTCTATCTACTTCTTTTTGGAATTCTTCTATCATCCACTCATTTCCTGGTTTAAATAAGTGTTTAAAACGTTTTTGTGGTTTTAAGAATTCTTCTATTGGAAGTTTTTTAGCTGGCTTATATGTTATTTTATACTTACCATTTTCTACCTCATATAATGGCCAATAACAAGTTTCAACAGCTAATTTATTAATTGTCATTAAATCTTCTGTTGGGTAACCCCATCCTCTTGGGCAAGGTGCAAGCACATTTAAAAATGTTGGTCCTTCTGTATAAATTGCTTTTTCTGCTTTTTCATATAAATCTTTAAAATTCATATATGCAGCTGTTTGTGCAACATAAGGTAAATGATGTGCTTCCATTATTTCTGTTAAATCTTTTCTTGATTGCATTTTACCTGGAATAACACTTCCTGCTGGACTTGTTGTTGTATCTGCAAATTTAGGTGTTGCAGAAGAACGTTGAATACCTGTGTTCATATATGCACCATTATCATAGCACACATATGTCATATCATGTCCTCTTTCCATTGCTCCAGATAAACTTTGTAAGCCTATATCATAAGTTCCTCCGTCTCCACCGAAAGCTATGAATTTTGTATGTTCGTCTTCTGGTAATTTTCCTTGTTTTTTCATTGCTTTGTATGCAGCTTCGACACCTGAGCAAGTAGCTGCTGCGCACTCAAATGCTGTATGAATATATGAATCTGTCCAAGCTGTATATGGATAAATAAAGCTTGATACTTCCATACATCCAGTAGCGTTTGCTATTACTGCGTGGTCTTCTGGCTTTAATGCTCTTAATACCATTCTTGCAACTGGTGGAGCACCACAACCAGCACACATTCTGTGGCCTGAAGTAAACCTAGATGGTTTCTCTGCCACAACTTCTTTTAAATTATATGCCATACGTCATTTACTCCTTTCTCAATCCTAAATATCTGTAAGGATTTTCTATTTTATCTTTCTTACTGTCTTCCATTAAATCTTGGAATACTGTTTCAATTTCTTTTGTAGTTGTATCTCTACCACCAATACCATAGATATAGCTTGCAGTTGGTACATTTACTTTATTTACTTGCATTGCAGAAGTAATATCTGTAAATAATGCTCCCCCTGCTCCGTTTAAAGAATCAGCTTTATCTAATACTGCAACTGCTTTTGCTCCAGAAAGTGCTTTTGCAACTTCTTCTGCTGGGAATGGTCTAAATACACGAATCTTTAAAAGACCAGCTTTTATTCCCTTTTCTCTTAAGCTATCAACTACTTCTTTTGTAGTTCCTGCTGTTGAGTTCATACAAACAATTGCAATCTCTGCATCCTCTAATTTGTATTCTTCAAACAAACCATATTTTCTACCTGTTAGCTTTTCAAAATCCTTTGATACCTCTAGAATTACATCTTTTGCTCTTCTCATTGCCTCTGCTTGCTCATATTTGTGTTCAAACAAGAAAGCTTGTAAATCCATTGGTCCCATTGCCATTGGCTCTTTTTTATTTAATAAATAATGTTTTGGATGGTATTCTCCAACAAATTCTTTTACCTTTTCGTCTTCTAAAAGCTCTATATTTTCAATAGAATGTGATGTTATAAATCCATCTTGACATACCATTAAAGGCAATTGAACCTTTTCATTTTCTGCAATTCTGTGAGCCATAAGTAAATTATCATAAGCCTCTTGATTTGTTTCAGAAAACAACATAATCCATCCAGCATCTCTAACTCCCATTGCATCCGAATGGTCGTTGTGAATATTTAACGGTCCTGAAACCGCTCTATTTACTAAAGACATTACAATAGGAAGTCTCATTCCTGATGCAATGTATATCATCTCCCACATAAGAGATAAACCATTTGCAGAAGTAGCTGTCATAGCTCTTGCACCAGCAGCCTCAGCTCCTATGCACGCACTCATTGCACTATGTTCACTTTCAACTGCAACAAACTCTGTATCTACCATACCGTTATCCACAAATGTTGAAAAATATTGTGGAATCTCAGTAGATGGTGTTATAGGGAAAGCCGCAACAACATCTGGATTAATTTGCTTCATTGCAGTAGCTGCTGCTTCATTTCCACTCAAACGCTCTCTAATACTCATTGTATCCTCTCCTTTTTTTATCTAAATTTTAACAACGCAAGACGAAGTTTATTTTACAATTTTACTCTTCGCCTTCCACCTTCATAGCAATCGCTCCCACAGGACAAACCTTTGCACAAACTCCACAACCTTTGCAATAATCAAAGTTGAAATCTGTTCTTTTTTGGTCTTTTCCTACTGGTATAGCATCTTCTGGGCAAACTGGGAAACATAGTCCACATTGAATACATTTTTCTGGAATATATTCAGGTCTCATACTTCTCCAGTCACCTGTTTTAAATTCTCTAGCATTTCCAGCTTCATAAATATTTCCGCCTACTGTTAATTCGTCTGCTGGTGTATTTTTGTCTATATTTGTCATTTTATTCTCTCCTTTCCTATTGATTTATTGCACTTGTTTTACTTCACTAAGTGCCATTTTTAATGCCCTCATATTTCCATCAATAACTTCTGGCTTTTTAGCAAATTTGTGTTTAAATGATCCTTCCATATCTTTTACAAAGTCGTCTTCATTCATTATTTCACTTACTTTTACTATTGCTGCAAGCATTGGAGTATTAGGGAAATATTTTCCTAAAGTTTCCATTGAAACTTTTCTTGCATCAATTGTATAAATTTTTCCTTCATATCCTTTTAAAGATTTTTTTAATTCTTCTCCATCTTTTGTTGTATTAATAACTATTGCTCCATCTTTTTTTAGCCCTGCTGTAACATCAACACTTTCTAATAAAGTGTCGTCTACTACAACTACATAATCTGGCTCATAAATGTTGCTGTGTATTCTTATTGGTGTATCGCTTATTCTGTTGTATGCGGTTATTGGTGCTCCCATTCTTTCTGGTCCATATTCTGGAAAACCTTGAATATATTTACCAGTATTAAATGCTGCATCGGCTAACAATAATGATGCTGTTTTTGCACCTTGTCCGCCTCTACCGTGCCATCTGATTTCTATCATTATCACTACCTCCTTTTTTGATAAGTACAGTATATATCTTAGAGTAACTCTATGTCAATACAATTTTGTACGTTAAATAAATTTTTTAAAATTTGAAAACCTTGAACGTTTTGGACACTCCTTTTTGTTCAAAAACTTGAACAAAAAGGAGTGTCCAAAACGTTCAAGGTCTATTTCTTTGCAGGTATTCTAATTACTACCTCAGTACCTTTTCTAATCTTACTTTTTATATCTATACTGCCCTTGTTTTTGTCTAATATTTCTTTTGCGATTGAGAGTCCAAGACCGGTTCCTCCAAGCTCTCTACTACGTGCTTTATCAACCCTATAAAATCTTTCAAAAATTCTGTCTAAATCTTCTTCTGGAATTCCAATTCCGTTATCTATAACCTTTATATATGCATCATTGTACACAAAACCTACATATACTTTAATCATTCCATTGTCAGGCGTATATTTTATTGCATTTGACAATATATTTAATACAACTCTTTCTATTCCATCTTTATCTGCTAAAACTGGTGGTACACTTGCTGTTACAAAGCACTCTACATTATGTCCCTTTTTCTCTATTTCAAATTTTAACTTTTCTATACATTTCTTTACTAGTTCTCCCAAATCAAAACTTGTCATTTCCTTGCTGGCTTTTTTGTTGTCATATCTTGATAATGTAAGTAAATCTGTAACTAATCTTGCCATACGTCTTGCTTCAGAAGATATTACAGACAAGAACTTCACTCTAGTATCTTCGTCATATTCCCCTTCTAGCAAAGTGTCTGAGTATCCCATTATTGATGTTATTGGAGTCTTTAACTCGTGAGACACATCTGCTACAAATTCTTTTCTCATATTATCTAGTCTAACGTGCTCTGTAATATCTTGGATTACTGCTATTACTCCTGCTGGTCTGTCATTTTCGTCTTGGAATGGAGCAAATAGAATGTTTACAAATTTATCCCCTACGTTCTTTCTTTGTTCCGAAGATGTCCAGTTTTCTAGATAAATTATTTTTTCAATATTTATATCTATATCTAGTTTTTTGAATATTTTTTCAAATGTATTGTCTTTATCATTTAGTCCTAGTAATTCTTTCGCTGCTGGATTTATATGTATAACTTTTCCATCCATATCAAATGCTATAATTCCATCTGTCATATGTAAAAGGATAGTTTCAATCTGTCTTTTTTGTCTATTAACTTCACTTAGTTTTTGGTTTAATTCATTTGTCATAATTCCAAAAGCATTTTCCAAATCTGCTACTTCACCTGTATTTTGTGATGTTTCTTTTACATTTACATTTTCACCAGAAGCAATTTTTTCTGCACTTTTTATTAATCTTTTCATTGGCGAAACTACTGCTTTTAAAACAAAAAATCCTATAAGTATCGAAATCACAGTATATACAGATATAGCAATTATTATTATTAATTTAGTTTGTGATAATTGATTTCTTACACTTTCTACAAGTACAAAATTTTCTTGTGTTGTACCTAATTCTTCTATTTGGTTAAGCATCAGTATACAACTTGCTCCAATTCCTAGAATTAGTACTATTCCTAGTATAAAAAATATTATTACAATTTTTAAATTTATATTAGTCTTCATAATTTAATTAATGGTTAGCAACTAATATTGCTAACCATTTCTCCTTTTCATTATTTTTCTTTTGAAGAGAGATAATATCCTACTCCTCTTTTGGTAATTAATATTTTAGGGCTTGAAGTATCTATTTCTATTTTTTCTCTAATTCTTCTTATAGTTACATCTACTGTTCTTATATCTCCATAATATTCATATCCCCAAACTTTTTCTAGCAAAGCTTCTCTTGTTACAACTTGTCCTGGCTGATTAGCTAAATATCTTAATACTTCAAATTCTCTTAAAGTTAATTCTATTGGTTTGTTTCTAACTCTTACTTCAAATTTGTCTAAATTAATATATAAATCTCCTATAATTATTGTATTTTCTTTCTTTTCAGGTTCTTGAGTACCTTCACTTTTTATAATTTGATTATTATTTTCTCCTTTTCTTAAATTTGCTTTTACTCTAGCAGCCACTTCTCTTACACTAAAAGGCTTAGTAATGTAATCGTCAGCTCCGATTTCTAAACCTACAATCTTATCTATTTCCTCAGACTTAGCAGAAATCATAATAATTGGTATATTAAATGAATTTTTTATTTTCTTACATACTGTTAAGCCGTCAACTTTTGGAAGCATAACATCTAATAATATTAAATCTGGCTTTTTTTCAAAAGCTAGTCGTATTGCTTCTTCGCCATCATTTGCTTGTAAAAATTCATATCCATCTCTTTCTAAGTTATATATTAATATATCTATTATCGGTTGTTCGTCGTCTACTATTAATATTGTTTTTTTTGCTTCTTCATTTTTATTTTCTTCCACAAAAAATTCACCTTTCTTTTTGTTATTTGCTTATATTTATATCACATAAATTTCAATTTTACAAGTGGTATGAAGAAAAACTTATGAAGCCTTCCTGAAAAATCATTTATCAAAATTAAATAATTGTGTTATTATTTAGGTACAAAATAAATGTGTCTGTTACCGATGGACATTTTGTAGATTGTATGTGTATCCGGAAGTACACATACTTTTTTATTATTTTTTCTTTGATTTGTTTTATCAATAGGAAAAAAAGAGAACCCGAAGGTTCTCTCCAGATAACTGCAATGCAATTATCTTTTTGCTGATACTCTGACACTCCGTTTTGTTCTTCTTGTAGTTCTCGATTTTTCGCCATCGAAAATTATTTTCGTCATCCCTTTCAGGATGAACTTCCAAGTAGCTGGAAGTTTAAAAACAGCTACAACGGCAAGAACTAAAATCAATGCCTTGACTAAGAAGTTCTGGGTGCTGAACGATCTAATGACATAGTCATTAGAATTATAGAGAGCCTGGCGCTCTTCATTCAGCTGTTCCTGGTCTTCAGTCATTGTGTCAGTCTTTCTTGTTTGTTCGTTGTAGAACTGAGTTTGACAATTAATGTCAATCAGTTCAATACTTGTGTCGATGATCTTCCAGCTGCTCTCCAGAACAACGAATGTTCCGAATATCAGCATCAGAAAGGTCATAGTAATGACAACGAGTTTGCTTATCCGTCTTGTGTTTCGTTTTCTTCTGACAATGGTGTAATGGGTGTTGTTGTAAGTTGCTTGGTTGTTAACATTGATGTTTCTGCTGTTGGTTCTGATGGTGTTCTTCATAAATATTTCCCTTTCTCTTTAAAAAGATTTGTAAATACATTATAGCACATTTTACATAATGTTGCAAATTTGTAAATCGTAACAGCTTTTATTTTATTTCCACATTAAATACTCCTCCATTTTCTTGCAAGATTATTTCTCCATTTTCCATTTCTTTTCCATCCACATATACCTTTTTATTTTTGACATCCTTTTGCTTATTATTAAATACTTTTATATTATATATACTATTTCCATATCTATATTGAATGCTATATTCATTCCAATTATCTGGAATACTTGGCTCTATTTTTAGTATATTTCCTTGCTTGTTTAGTCCTAAAATATATCTTATTCCTGCTTCGTACATCCAGCTACTTGAACCTGTGTACCAAGTCCAACCACCACGTCCAGCTAATTCTCCGCCATAAATATCTGCTGCCATAACATAAGGTTCTACTTTATATTTTTTAGCTTCGTCCTTTGTCCTTGAATGTTCTATTGGGTTTATCATTCTAAAATATTCTGCCCCTTTATCTCCAAATCCAAGCATTGCCTCTGCTATTACTGCCCAAATTGCTCCGGTGCGTATACTGGCCTCCGTTCTCTCTTGTTCCTGGAATATATGCTTTAATATATCCTGGTTCTAGTTTGCTCTTTTCAAATGGTGGGTCTAGTAATTTTATAATTCCTGCTTCTTTATCTACCAAATGATTTTCTAAACTGTTCATAGAAATATATTTTTTGTCGTTATCCCCTGCGCCAGATATGGTTGCCCAGCTTTGCGCTATGCTATCTATTCTACATTCTTCGTTTTGTATACTTCCGAAGCATATTTCCGTCATCCATAAATGCTCTTCTGTACCATCTTCCATCCCAAGCATTTGTGTTTAATGCTTTCTTTAATTGTTCCATTATTTTTCTATATCTGCTTGCTCGTCTTTCTTCACTTTGTTTTGTTATTAAATCTAATCTTTCTGCATAATGCTCACAAATTTTGCTAAACTCGTCTAACACCTTGTATTGGAAAAATCCTAGCCATACGCTTTCTCCTTTGCCTTTATTTCCCACTGTGCTAAATCCGTCATTCCAGTCTCCTGAACCTATCTTAGGTAATCCATTTTCGCCAAAGTTTAAAGATTTTTCTATTGCTCTAATGCAATGCTTGTATATGCTTTCTTTTTCTTCTGATGGAGGATATAAATCATACCTTTCGTCTATGCCTTCCTCTAAAGCTGCTCCTTTTACATATTCTGTTTCTTCGTCTAAAATGCTCCAATCTCCAGTAAATTTAATATATTCCGCCACCATATATGGAAGCCATAATAAGTCGTCCGAAAATCTGGTACGAATTCCTCTTCCAGTTTCCTCGTGCCACCAATGTTCTACGTCTCCCTCTATAAATTGGTGTTTACTATGCTTTATAATTTGATTTTTCAAAAATTCTGGAGATACATATTTTAGTCCAATACAATCTTGTAGTTGGTCTCTAAATCCATAAGCACCACCGGATTGATAATATCCGCTTCTTGCAAACATTCTTGAACAAAGTGTTTGATACAAAATCCATCCATTAAGAAGTATATTCATAGATTCCACTGGAGTTTCTACTTTTATATTGCCCAATAATTTTTTCCAATATCTTTTTGTGTTCTCGTATTCGCTTACTGCATTATTTACATTTGCATATTTATATGCCGTGTCTTGCAAGTTTAATGAGTTTTCGTCTACTCCTAATGTAATTACTATATCTTTTCTTTCAAATGCCTCTAGATTGATTTTAAACTCAATTGCTACCACTTCTTCTTTTCCTAAAGTATTTTCTCTGTCTAATTCTAATTTTCTAATTCCTTCTGGATTTTTTATAGTGCCTTTTCCTATAAATGACTTTTTACTACCCGTATATGAAGTTATTTTTTCGCTACAAGCAATATATGCAATTGTTCTATTTTGCACAGGTTTTGTTTGGTTCCAAAGAGTTATCACATTGGTACTACTATCATACTTTAATTCTATATATCCATTTGATTTTATTTCGTCTTCGTCCAAAACTGGTTTTATATAATACACTATTTTTATATTTTTCTTCTTTGCCATTTTATTTTCCAAATGCAATATTTGAACTTTGCAACTTTCCTTTTCTGGTACAAAAACCTTTAATTCTTGATATATTCCACCACTTGTGTGCGTGTATTTGCTATATCCAAATCCATATGCCACATAATAGTCATTGTCGTCAGGTGTAGGGTTTACAGAAACAGACCATACTTTTTTCGTGTCTATATCTTCCATATACAATACCTCTGAAGGTACATCTGTTACCTGATTATTGTTCCAAGCAGTTATTCTATTTAGTCTGCTATTTTTGTACCAAGTATATCCTCCAAGTCCTTCTGTTACAACTGTTCCAAAATTTTCATTTGCCATAATATTAGACCATACAGTTGGGAGTTTTTCATCTTTGTTTACACGTATCAAATACTCAGTTCCATCTGCTGAAAATCCACCATATTCATTATAGTATTTTAGTTTATCTGCATCTAGTGCTTTTCTTTCTACTTCTTCTTCATAAAATTGCGGAATGTCTACTTCGTTTCCAATATCTTTTATACCATCTAAATACTCTTCCTCATAATCTTTTATTTGTCTTGCCACATTTCCCAAATGAGCATTTATTAAGAGATTTGCTCTATATTCTAATATTCTTTTTGAATTTTTGTCTAAATTGTTTAGAACAAATATTCCTCCTTTTATATTTTGCATATATGCCAAATTGCTATCTAATATTGCATTTATTACTTCTTCTTGCACATAATTTTCGTACGTCTTTTTTTCTTCATTTAAAATAACCAAATCTATTTTTACATTTTTTACTCTTAAATATTCGTACGCTTTTATGCAATCTTTTACAACATAAATATCGCTAGAATCTTTTATTTTTACAAGAAGTATTGGTAAATCTCCAGAAATTCCGTACTTCCAAAGCTCAGATACATATGCTTCTTCTGGTATTTTTCCTTTATACATTAATAGTTTAAGTGGATTATTAAATATTAAATATTTAGCTATATTTTGGTATTTTTCTATGTCTTTGCCTCTAACACCCAAATACATAGATTCCGCTTCTACCTTAGCTTTAGCCAAATTTGTATTTCTTACAATCTTTTCGTTATTCATATTTTCTTTTACTAAATTAACTGCTTCTTCTTTATCTTCCGAAACTGCTATGATTAAGTTAAGCACCGCTTTTTCGCTAGGTAATATACTTATTGTTCTTCTTAAAGCAATTATTGGGTCTGTTGTTCTTTGAACTCTTCTTGCAAGGGGAGTCGAATTTTCTACTGCTCTTGGGAGCTCAACATTTTGTCTTCCCACAAATTTTTCTTTGTCTAATTCAAATTCTAAATCTCCAATTGTTTCGTTTTCTGTGTATAAATTGACTGCTAGATATACATCTTTGTTTTTGCTGTCTCTTGATTTTCTTTTTGCTACAATTGTATTTGTATCTTCCAAAAATTCAAATGATAAAAACAAATTGTTAAAAGCTTTATGCGAATAATCTTGCTCTAATGAAGATAGTATAGGCTCAAGATAGCTATTTACTTCTATTGTTTCTTCTGAATTTCCTAAATTTTTAAGTTCAATTCTTCTAATTTCAACCGGACTGTTTGGTATAATGCACACTTTAGTTGTAGTTTCTATTCCTCCGTCTTGTCGTACAAACTTGCTACAATCTGGTGAAAAACATACTGTATATTTATCTGCTAAGGCTAAATAATTTTTCTGTCCAGAAGACCAAATACGTTTTGTTTTTATATTTTTAAAGAAGAAGAAAATTCCTTGTTCTTCGTCATCAGTTTGCTTAAACCTGTTTATTACAATATCTTTATACTTGCTGTATCCATTACCTTTTTGGTCTATTATTACAGAATAATCTTCATTTGAAATAATGTTTATATTGTTCAATTTATCATAAAGTTTGTTATATTCCCTTACAGCATAAGTTTCATAATCAATTGTTTTTACTTTTTCTACTTTTTCCTTTTGCTCTTTAGTAATAATCACATTTTCTGGCATTCTTTCCTCAAGCAAAATATTTACCGATTGCATTTCTGGGTTTGCTATAAATCTTTGTTGCAAAATATTTTTATTAAACAAATTATTTATAGAAAGAAGTATCAATCCTTGATGGTGTGCCATATATGTTTTTACTACTGCACTTATTTCTCCTTTTTTTAATCTGCTTAAAGTATAGTCTATGGATTCATAAAATCCATATCTGTTATACATTCCCTGTTTTTCTAGTTCTTTTAAATTTTGTATTGTCTCGTTTGGGCAATCATTAATAGCCAAAATTGTTCCATAAGAAGAAACTACCATTTCGTCTGCAAGTCCTCTTTTTAGACCAAGCCACGGAATACCAAATGCCTTGTATTGATAATTATTATTTAAGTCTCTTAAATTAAAAGCTGCTTCTGAAATTCCCCAAGGAATGTTTAGTTTTTTTGCGTATTCTTGCTGTGACATAATTGCAAATAGGCTGGATTCGCTAATAAGGCTACCTGGATATTTTGGTATATTTACATTTGGCATAAGATACTCAAATGCAGTACCTGACCACGAAATTAATCCTTTGTATTTGTTTAAAACGGTAAGGGTTCTGCTTAAATTATACCAATGCTTTGCAGGCACATCCTTTTTTGCAATAGCAATCAAACTTGCCTGCCTTGCCTCTGATGCAAGTAAGTCGTAATATGACGGAGTTAATGCATTATCTTCAACATTAAATCCAATTGAAAATATTCTGTTTTCTTCACTGTACAGGTATTTGAAGTCTGTGTTTTCTATTATGTCGTCTATTATGCTTAGCATTTGACTAATTTGTTCTATTCTTAAATTATCCTCTAAAAACTGCTTTACAGTATACAAATACCCTATAAAGTTGCCACTATCTACTGTTGATACATACTTTGGTGAAAGTGGCTCTAATGTTTTTATATCATACCAATTATATAAATGCCCCTGCCATTTTTGAAGCTTTGCTATTGAATTAATCATTTTGCTTAATAAATCTATTGTGTCTTCTAAATTTTCATACTTCAAATCATAGCTTGAAACAACCGCCAAAAGTGCAAGTCCAATATTTGTTGGCGAAGTTCTAAAAATAACTTGCTCCAATCTATCTTCTTGATAATTATCTGGCGGAAGGAAGTTAGATTCCTCTGTCAAATTTTCTTTAAAATAGTTCCAAGTTCTTTGTCCTACTTCTAGCAAATAATCTTTATCTTCTGAACTTAAATATTCGATTGCATCTATACGCTTTTCCTTTTTGCTTATCCAAGTCATTACGCCAGGAGTAACTATCCATAAAATCGCCAAGACCAAATTTAATGGACTTGTATATGAAGATATTAGTATCAATATTCCCAAAACCAAATTTGGCCACATATTTTTGTAGTATGAAATAACATCAGTTTTAGAATTTTTCTCCGCTTCTTCTGCTGTTGTCCATTCTAACAAATGCTTTTTGCTTACACACATTCTGTAAATTGTTTTGCAAATTGCCTTTAGCATTGTATATGCTTTGTCTGGCAAACAGCCTAGCTCTAGCACAGCTCTAGTTACACTTGCTTTAATTCCAGAAATAGATTTATAAAAAGTCTTTTGTCCATTTTCTCCATCTTTTTTGTATATTATTTTATTTGCTATTTCAATTATTGAAGCAATTGTTATAGAAACAATGGTTACTGTCATAAGTGGCCAAATTCTTATATTTGCAAATAAATCTAATACAAGCAAAAAAAGTATTGAAAGAATAGCAGCTATTTCAAATATACTTTTTACCAAATTATATAATATTTTGTATTTTGACACAAGTCCTAATGGATTTTTGTATTCTTTTCCTTCTCTATCTTTCAATTTGCTTTTTAGCCATCTTGATATTTGCCAGTCTCCTCTAGTCCATCTGCTAAGCCTTGTTTTAAAAGCTGCATACGATGTTGGGTATCCATCCATAAGCATTATATCTGAGGCTAACCCACACTTTAAATATGAGCCCTCCAATAAATCGTGACTAAGAACAGTATTTTCTGGTATTTCGTTTTTTAAGACTTGTGAAAAAACTTCTAAATTGTATATTCCTTTACCTGTGTATATCCCCTCTTCAAAATTATCTTGATATATATCAGAAATAGCATTTGTGTACGAATCTGTTCCTGCCGAGCCTGAATATATTTTTGTAAATTTCGACTTTGCTGCATCTTCTAACCCAATTCCTATACGGGGTTGAATAATTCCATATCCACCAGTTACAATACCATTTTCTATTTCTGGTTTATTTAAAATATGTGACATTGAACCAATTAACTCCAGTCCTGTATTTAATACAAGCTGTGTATCTGCATCCAAGGTTATAACATATTTGATTTCTGGTAACTTATCTAAATCTATTGTATTTGCATAAAAAATGTCTTTTAAATTTGTTGATTTTAACTCTTCTTGATTAGCACTTTCGTTAAATTTTCTTTTATTATTTTGCAAAATATATTCATTAAACTGAGTTAAAAGCCCTCTTTTTCTCTCCCATCCCAAATAGCTTTCTTCTTTATCATTCCACTCTCTTTTTCTGTATAAAAAATGGAATTTAGGAAATGTACTATCTGGATACTTTTGATTCAATTTTTTTGCTAATTCTATACCTTTTGCAACAACATCTTCGTCAAAATCTTCTTGGGCTTTTGTACTGCTTGTTACATCACCCAAAAGAGCAAAATACATATTGTCGCTTTTGTTTGCAATGTAATACACTTCCAATTTTTTCATCATTTCTTCTACTTTTTCTTCGTTAGCAATAATAGTTGGAATAACAACAAAAGTTGCATCTTCTTCAGGAACTCCATTTTGCAAATCCATTTTAGGTATCAACCTAGGCTTAATAACCTTGCTTAGAATATATTGAACAACTTGTATAAAAATAATTTCAACTGGTAAATACATAAGAATAACTGATAATACAAATAATATTACACTTTTGGTTTGTGAATACACATATGCTCCAAGTAAAGCAGAAATAGCAAGGCTTACAACCACTTTTATTGCTATATATAACGACATTTTTTGATTATTTGATAAATAATTGGTCTTTTTGTTTTGCAATATTTCCATTAGCTCTTTGTAGCCATTATCAATCAAATAATATCCAATATGAGCCTTTTTTCCACTCCTTGACTCGGCAAGTTCTAAGCATTTTTTAGCAATATATATTTCAGAAATCTTGGTCTTTTTAGAAATTTGTTGAATTTTATTTCTGTAATATATTTTTGTTTTATAATCCATTTTGTCATACACCTGCGCTGGGTCTTGCTTTAAAATATCGTCAACTTGGTTAATACTCTCAAAAATATCTATAAAATTAATTCTTTGTATATTTTTTATGCTAGTTATAGAATTGCCTATGGACACCTTTTTAACAGCAATATCAAAATGTTCCTTTTTTATCACTTCAGAAATATCAATCCCCATTTTGTTTACTTGCTCTTCCAAAATGTTTAAAAACGGGTATGCCTTTTTACCAAATTGCCTTAATTTGTATGACATATACTCTATAAAAGGATATTTCATTTCTCCATATTCTTTTACCTTGCTCTTGTACTCATTGATTTTGTTAAATTGTAGCTCATCTTTTGACTTGTTCTCAACTAACCTTTCAATTATATTTTCTACTTTGTATTTTTGAATTTGTACAGAATATATTTTCTCACACAAATTGCGAATATTTTCTATAATCGCAATTTGAAGAAAAATACCTATGTTCCATATTTCCTCCATATTTAGCTTCTTTTTTTCTTGATATGCCTTTAATAAATCTGTTAAAAGCTTGCCATCTATTTTACTATCTGTATATGACACAATCTCTGTTGCAAGTACATAAATCCTAGCAAAACCGTAATTTGTACCATTTGCTATACCTAAAAAGTTCTTATATTTCTTTAAAGTTAGTTCTTTTTCTATATTTTTTACAGTCTCTTCTATTACATAATAATTATCTAAAAGCCACTCTCCTGCTGGGTGAATTGGTATTTTTAGCTTAATATGCTCATTTAACAAATTATATACCTCTGTTATAACCTCAAAATTATCAAGCATTCTCGGAATTGGATAAGTAGCTCTATCCGATTTTTCTTTTAAGGTCTGGTCAGAAGCAAGTTTTTCCAAATATCTTTCCAATTGATAAATATCTAATACCGCACCTTTGGTGGTTAAAACTCTATAATTTTTCAAAAAAATACACTCCCTGTTTTTATGCTTTTTACATATTTTCTCCAAGGAATGTATTTTTATTCAATTTTTGAAATTGAATTTTTAAGGTACTTACAGACAGAAAGCCTGAAAAATATTTTAAAAATTTAACGCATTTATTTTGTTATTAGTATATTTTTATTTTATACTTTTGTTCTTTTTTGCAATATTTTATCTATACCTGAAGAACTTTCAAAAACATCTAACTATCCAATAAAAAAATGTCATAACTATGGAATGTACTTTATTCCAACTTCAAAAGTAGATAAAATTTATTGTGATTATCCAAAAGAAAAATAAAAATCTTATAGAGATTTAGGTGCTTTCCAACTTTATACAGAAAGATTAAAACAAAATAAATCTATTGTAAAATACAAGAGAATATATTAACAAAATTTATATAACCCCCAAAAAAAACAAGGACAACAAGGAAATTTCTAAAACTTTGAAAATTGAAAAAACAGGCTAAAGAAAAAATTAACCAAATAAAAAAAGACTAACTTACTGAAAATGAGGTTTATGAGTGGATTATGGAAAATAAATAAGTATTAAAGGATTTTGAAAATAACTCTCAAAATCCTTATAATATATATTTTTTAAGCTTATTCATATATAATTTTATTAATTACAATGTATAATATTCCCCTTTTATATTACATTATATATTATATAATTAATTACAAAATATAAAATCATTACAAACCCTATTATAATTAATACTGTAATAATTTTTCTTTTCTTACTACTCCTACTTTTCTTTAAATAAATTACTATTCCAATTATCAAAATAAGTGGTATTACTGCTATTTTCAAAATATTTAATATATTTTTTAATATTATTGATTTTGATTCTAGTTCTGGCCCTGGCTCTGGTATACCATATAGCAGTGGTGTAAAATCAGCGATTGCGACTACTTTTGTTGGTATCGTTAATAAAAATGCTCCAATTCCGATTAAACCTTTTTTTATTCTTTCTACAATTTTCATAATTTCTCCTACTTTCCATTAATCATATTATAAGTACATTTATTTTGCTCATTGTCAGCAAAATTCCAAGTATGATATGCTCCTCCTAAACAATAATCCCAATATTCACATTTTTCACATTTATCGCATTTAGTTCTATCTTTAGTTCTAAATTCCTTATACTTGTTATTCCATATATCCTTAAAATTATCTGTTTTAATATTTCCTTGTATTAAACTCTTGATTCTAGGAACATTTGGACATACAAATAAATCTCCATTATATAAAATACTTGCAACATTTATTCCTGTTCTACAATAAAAATACTGTTTTCTAACCTCTTTTTCATATTCTAATCCTAAAAATCCTGGACAACCATAAGTTAATTCTAATCTTCTATCTTTCTTTTTTGATTTTATAAAGTCTAATAACTGTTTAATTTCTTTGCCATTTAATAATAAATTATCATTTTCATTAGCTCTTCCTATTGGATCCATTGATACAAGTCTCCATGAATCCAGTCCTAGCTCCAACATTATTTGATATAGTTCTTCCATTTGATTAATATTTTCTTTATGAAATACTGTAGTTACTTGAATATGCTTTACATATCCTGCTTTTTTCAATTTTTTTATATTGTTTATTATTGTTTGATAAGAATTAGGTACGCCTCTAAATTTGTTATGAGTTTCCTCTATTCCATCAATACTTATCGAAATTGTTTCCATATTAGCTTTTCGTAATTTTTCAATATTTTCCTCTGTTAATAATATTCCATTTGTTGTCATTCCCCAGTGAAATCCTAATTCATTAGTTGCATATTCCATTACCTCACATAAATCTTTTCTTACTAATGGTTCTCCACCTGTTACATTGATTAATATTTTACTAGCATCCATATCACAAGCAATTTGCTTAAAAGCACTTTTTATTTCTTCTGTTGTCAATTCTCCATCATATTGCTTCTTTTCTGCACTACTTCCACAATGTTTACATTTTGCATTACAAGTTAATGTGCATTCCCAAAACAAATCTATAAGTCTATGATTTATTAATTCTTGTTCTTTATAATTCTTCATTAAAGCTAATTCCCCTAATTTGTAAATATTTTTTAACATTTTCTACCCCCTTTTGCTTTTTTATATATTGCTTAAAATAATTCTAAATATTATATATAGAACTACTGCACTAATTACTACTAATATTTTTTCCAAATTTTACTTTTACTTTTTAAAAATAGACTATTAGCCCTATTAATAAAACAATTTGAATTGCTATCATTGTAAATACTTTTAAAATTATTGAACTTTTTTGAATTGGTTCCACAATTTCATAATCACAATCTAATAACGAATCACTTATTGATTTGCGTAAACTTTAATTGCTAATGCTTTTATACTTAATAAAACACCAATAATTATTGTTCCTATTTTTTGAATATTGCCATATATTTATATGCTTTTAATTTTATTTTCTTTAATATAACATAATTCAACATTTTTTACAATATATTATCTTAATTCAATAATAAAATTTAATTATCAGCAAAACATATTTGAGTTTTATATCTTATGTTGTTCCTAAAAAACTCAAATCATTAGTTATCCTCATAAATTCTATGCACTGGGAATTGTTTTTGTTTTAGTATCTCTTTTAAGCAAGCTGGAACTATGTTATACTTATCTATTTCATCCAAATCTATCCATTCATAATTCAAATACTCTTTTCCTTCTATGTTATGTAATGTATATGTTATTTCTTGGTCTTGTTTATCTACAAACTCTACTCTGTGAATAAAAAATATTTCGTGATATTTTTTTCCTTCTAGTTCAAAAAAGTTTTCTATTGTTGCAACATATCCTTCTGTTTCTACTTTTTTGCCTAATTCTTCTTCTAGTTCTCTTTTTACAGTTTGCTCTGAACTTTCACCTATTTCTACTCTTCCTCCAGGCAATGCTCGGTGATCTTTATTTATGTTTTTATGTGTTAAAACCTTATTGTTATGTATAATAACTCCTGCTGCTCTAATGTTTAATTTGTAATTCTCTACATCTAGTGTTAAATCCATTTTTACACCTCTCTTTTATATTATGCCTACATCTTACTATATATTTATACATTTTGCAATAAGTTCTTGAAATAAAGTAATATATTTATCAACTATTAAAATAATCTGCTATTCCATTATATATTCCCCAAGCAAGTTTATCTTGATATTCATCTGTTTGTAATAATTGTTCCTCTTCTGGATTAGATAAAAATCCACATTCTACAGTGGTTATTGGAATTTCTACATATTTCATTAAATATATAGTGTTTAGTTGTGCTGGCTGTCTCTTATTTTCTTTTTGCATTGCATCATTTAAATTATTTTGTATTGCTGTTGCTAACCTTTTGCTATCTTCATTATTCTTTTTATAGAACGTCTGCCATCCGTCATATTGTTGCTGTGGGATTTTGTTAAGATGTATTGATACAAACACATCTGCCGAAGATTCATTGCCTAATTTAACCCTATTATGCATATCAGAAACCTTTTTTTCTCGTATTGTATCACTTCCTGCATCATATATAGCATTTTCGTCAGAACGAGTTAGCAAAACTGTGCATCCACTTTGCTCTAGCAAGGTCTGCAATTTTAATGCAATTTTTAAATTTATTTTCGCCTCGGTTGTGCCGTTATTACTTTCTGCCCCTTCGTCTGGCGTTCCGTGCCCCGCATCTACAATAACTACTCTATTCGAAACAGGTGTTGAAACTGTTTCTACTGTTTTTTCTAATTGTATTGATTCGTCGCTAATTACCCTAAATGAAAATGCATATAGCGATACAAATATTAGGCACAACATTGCAGTTATTCTTCTTTTACTTAAAATAAGCATATACATACCTCTCTTTGTATATGTATATGCTTATTTTGCGCTTTTAGAACTTTTATATTACTTTATCGTCCATTACGAATTTGTCCCATTTGCGGAACTTTTTCGTATTCACTTTTCTGACATAGTACAAAATTTTTCTTTAAGGTATAAAAAACGTGAAAATTTTGTCACATACAGGTGCCAAAAACGTGAAATTTTTATCGTATGCTGGTGTCAAAAACGTGAAAATAGCAAATAAGCATATACATACCAAAAAGAGGCATGTATATGCTTATTTGGCTATTCCCCATCGAGTTACGCTAAGCTATCTAAGCAAAACACACTATAATGTGGAATACATTTTATTTCGTTTTCAAATCCAAAGTTCTTAGCAGATATTCTAATAGAGTATGGAATTTTATATAAACTTTTAAATACATTTAAACTTTTTGACCTAGTATGTATACTTGATTTTGCTTCGATTGGAATAATATTACCATTCTTATCTTGTACAACAAAGTCAACTTCTGCCTTTCCATTTGATTCCCAATAATATGGTTTTAATCCACATTCTATTAATGCATTACATACATAATTTTCTGCTAAAGCTCCTTTAAAATCATTCATAATATCATTATCAACTAAAACAATATTAGCAGGTATATCAAATTTATTACAAAGTAATCCTACGTCAGCCATATAAATTTTAAAGCTTTCAGGATCTATATAGGCTGGTAATGGCAATTTTGCTTCTTTTATTTTAGTACATTGATTTACTATGCCTGATGCATTTAACCAATTTAGTGCACTTTCGTATTCGTATGCTCTTGCTCCTGATTTTATCAATTTATATTGAAATTTTTTGTTTTCTTTTGCTAGTTGCGCTGAAATGCTATTATATACAGCCATTATTTTTGTTGTTTCTGTTGGAGTAGTATACTTTGCCATATCCGCAATATATGAATTATTAATATCATTTAATGTGGCTGCTACAAAATTCATATCTTGTTTTTCTTTATATTCCAAAATTGCTCTTGGCATTCCTCCTATTGCTAAGTATAACCTGTAATATTGGCTTGCTAAACTATGCAATGAAAACTCTTTATTTTTTTCAAAAGATTCTCTTATCATATCTGCTAAATCTTTTTTATCCAATGCCCATAAAAACTCTTCAAAGTCAAATGGATGTAAAGTAACCATTTTTACTTTTCCTACTGGAAATGAATACTTTTGCCTGTTTATTGCTATTCCTAATAAAGAACCTGCTGCCACAACATCATACTTTGCTTTACTTTCTGCAAAATATTTAAGTGAGGTTAAAGCTCTTTCACATGCTTGTATCTCATCAAAAAATATTAAGGTATCTTCTTCAAATATGCTTATTCCCAATTTGACACTAAGCTCATTTATTATTCTTTCTATATCTAAATCTTGTTCAAAAATTTTAGATATTTCAGTGTTTCCCTCAAAATTTATATAAGCCACATTTTTGTAGTTCTTTTTTCCAAATGATAATATGGTATATGTTTTTCCTACTTGCCTAGCTCCATATATAATTAGAGGTAATTTTTCTTTCTGATTTTTCCAATCAAGTAGTATTTTCGACATTTTTCGTTCCATTTTGTGTATCCTCCTTACATTTATTGTAACATATTTGTAAAGAGTATTCAAGTAGTTCGAATAATTTTTAAGCTTATCCACTTTTCCACATTTGAATATGTTGCAGAAAATGTAAATATTTCTCCTGATTTACTAAGAAATATAGAAAACGGAAGAAATATTGGGAGTGTTCCTACCTTATTGAATTTATGTAATTTTTTAGAAATAACACCAGATTTTTTGTTTGAACCTTTAATTACAACTCGTAAAGATACCTTAGACACCGTTTTGCAAAAGCAACTTGCTTCTATTAGCAAAGAGGATAAAAAAATTTTGAAACAAATTATAATTCATATAGATAAGAATTATTAAAGCATATACAGTTTTTTATGTATATGCTTAATTTTTAAATTTATTTTTCTATAAGACAACTTTTTGAATTTCTTCTATCTATTGAATATGCACTTCCCATTGTGGTTTTTGCCAAATGTTTTACTTGTGCTCCAATTTCTCCTATTTCTAGCACATTGCTAAATCTTCCTTTGTGTGCAACAACTACTCCTATTGAGATTGATGTTAATGGGAATTGCTCCAATATACATTTTCTATTTGGCACTTCTAAATATCCTTTTTCTATATCTTCCTCATTAAAATATTTTAGTACCCCTTTGTCGAATTCTGCAATTATGTTTTGGCAAATTGCTTCGTAGTCGTCTTCTTCTGAAACTATTGCTACAAAGTCGTCTCCTCCAATATGTCCAACAAATGTGTTTCCACTTGTTGATAGTTTTGTTATATTATCTAGTATTACTCTAGCTGTGAATTTGATAATTTCGTCTCCATTTAAAAATCCATACACATCGTTATATGCTTTAAAGTTGTCCAAGTCTAAGTATAGCATTACAAAATCTTCTTTGTTTAATAGTCTTTTCTTCATTTCTGCTTGTATTTGTACATTTCCTGGTAATCCAGTTAGTGGACTTACTCTTCTGTTTGTATCTAATAATCTAATTAAATTCTTTATTGTAAAGTACAAGTATTCGTTATCAATTGGTGCTTTAATGTAGTGCTCCACACACTCCTTTAGTACCTCTACCCTATGGGCTTTTTCTTTATTAGAAGATACCACTATTATTGGTGTTATGCTATTATCTTCATTTAAACGAATTTTTTTGCACACCTCTATTATGTTTTCGTCTATTTCATCCTCGTTTATTACAATAAGTGAAGGAATATTTTTTAGCATATCGTCTATTTTGTCTGTGTCTACTGATTTTAGTTTGAATTCCTTTTCTTTTTTGAATAAGTTGGATATAATCTCTTTTAATTTATTACTTTTGTCTATTATATAAATCTCCTGTGACATTTTAACTCTCCTTATGTTTTTTTATTTTTTCTTTTAAATCCTTAAGTTCTATCTTTTGTGTCATAAATTTAGCAATATTTTCTGATGTCATTTCTGGGAAAGCTTTTCTTAATTTAATTATTCGTTTATATATTTTTATTTTAAGCAAATCTTGTTTAAGCTTTAAATCTAAAATAACTTTGTTTAGGTTTTCTGTATAATGTTTTTCCTTTTTCGCATCGTTTATGTCTGATTTTCCTTTTAAATTTGTTACCTTCTTTGAATCAATAATAGATTTAAGTTCTGTAAGCTTTTCTGGATTTATTTCAGATTTAAGCTCTTCGATTTTTTCTTTAATAGTTTCACCAATCTCAAATAGTTTTCTAATCTTCTTGTCAATAACCATCTTTTTAACTATTGTTACAATTGCATCCACAAGTATAATTAAGCATATTACTATATTTAGATAAAACAATACATTTTCTGGAACTCTATTAGTCAAGTTTTCTACTACTGGTTGTATTACAAATACTAGTAAAACACCTAATATTCCCCAATAAATAGAGTTTTTTAAGCAGATTCTTCCTTGAAAATTGAATTTCAAATGTGAATAGTCCCAATATTTAGTTTTAAAAAGTTTTTCTAAAACCACTGCAACTAGATATTCCCATAATGTAAATATAAAAAATCCTAATAAGAATATCACTAATATGTTATCGCTTAAGTTGCTTGCTGCAATCATCATAACTGCGCCAATTCCATACATTGGGCAGAATGGACCATATAAGAATCCGCTATTTGTAACTTTTTTGAATATTATTGTTTTATATACCGATTCTAGGCACCAGCCAAAAAACGAGTATATTATAAAATAAAATATTATTTTATCCTGCATAATCAAATTCTGTTGCTCCTTCTGCCGATATTCCATTAATGTTTGTAAGTTTTATGCTTAGTGTATTAGTACCTTGTCTTAAATCTAAGCTAAATGTAGCCTCTGTTCTGTTTAGATTATCCATAAAATACTCTTGTCCGTTTAAGTTTACTTCTATTGATTGAAGCCCATCTACGTCTGATGCTTGAATTATAATTTTTGCATTTTCTTCGTCTATGTCAATACGGTTTATTGTTGGTCTTTCTGAAGATACTATTATAGGCTGTTGTGCTGTTTCTGTATTACCAAAACTATCAACTGCTGTAACATAAATAGTATGTTCTCCTCTAGGTATATCTGTAACAGCATAATCTATTATTTTATCTTCTTCATTGTTTTTGTCAATCCTAATCTCTTCTCCATCGTCTATTCTGTAAGTCATATATTCAATCTGTGTTTCGTCGCTTGCTCTAAGCCTTACGCTCAAACCTTGTCCTTGCTGAATGTCTATTGATGGCTTAGTAATATCTATTCCATCCAAATTTATTTCTCTAACATAAGTTACTGCTCTTCCTGTTTCGTCCTCTAAGACTATAGTCAAAACATCACTTTCGTTTGGAAGTATTATTTCTTCTTGAAAAGTAGTTCTTCCTTCTGATACAGAAGTTTGCTCTGTGTTTTGCCAATTATATTTGAAGCTATCTATAACATATTCGCTCTGCACATTTACAATTAACGTATCATTTTCTCTGCTTATACTAATACTTGCCAAGTTCTCTGTATTGCTTCCCTTTGCATCTCTGTATAAAGCATAAGAGCTATGGCTTATGATACAAATGCCAAACACTATTATGACAATTGCAAAAAATCTAATTATATTTTTTATCTCAATTGGTCCACTGCTTGTCCTGACTTTTTTAGCTTTATTTTTCTTTTTATTATTTTCTACTGCTAAAATCTGATTCATTATACTCTATCATTCCTTTTCCAAAATTTACCTATTTTGTCACAAAAATTATATCACAAGCATTTTTGCTTGTAAACAAAATTTGCAAATTTCTTAAACGAAAGGTTGTAGGATTTTACTATTAATAGCTTATTCTAAAAGCAAAGCAATGTTATTTTCAATTTTATGTTGGAGTGCTTAAGGTGGGAACCGACAAGTTACAGTCTGTGGAAAAATTTAAGAACTTGAACAAATAGGAGTGTCCCAAATGTTTAAGAACTTGAACAAATAGGAGTGTCCCAAATGTTCAAGTTCTTATTTTATTTTATAATACGAATTTCTTGATTAATACAATTCCTCCGCCTAATATTACAAGCACTGTTGTGATTACTCCAAGGTAATGTCCACCAACACCTGTTACTATTGAAAGTACTACTGATGCATCGTCTATATCGTCTTCTCCTTCTTCAAAGTTGTCTGGCGTAGAGTCTATATCGTCGTCACTGTCTTCTGAGATTTCTGCCCAGTTTGTTTTTACACCTAAATTATCGTGTCCGTTTATCCATCTAAGTGTAATTTCAACTGTTGCGCTTTCTCCTGGCTCTAGTAATGTATCTGCCAATTGGTCTGTTGTTACTGTTCTACCATCTTCAGATAGTACCCAGTCTTCATTGTCTTCTGCTACAAATTCAAGTCCTTCTGGTATATAGTCTTTAATTTCGTATGCATATCCAGCTTTGTTTCCTTCGTTTGTAATCCTAATTTGGTATGTAAATTTTATTGTTGAATCATTTATTTTGTGGTTACCTAATTCTATTTTTACAACCTCTTCTGGATTATCTTCAAATGTATGACCTGTTTCTTCAACAGTTGTTTCTCCATCCAATGTCATTGTAACTTTTGTTATAATTTTCTTTAATGCTAAATCAAAGTATGAAACTTTTACTTTTTCTATATCTATATCATCTTCTCCGTCTGTATCATTATCTGGAGTTGAGTCTATATCTGTTACAGGTTCTCCATTTTCGTTTGCATCTTCTGAAACTTCTGCTGTATTTATTATTATTCTATCAGATGTATTTGGTTCTACTACTCTAAATGCAATTCTTAAATCCTTATAATCTGGTTGTGTCATTGTGTCTGGATCGAATGCATCTATTAAGTTGTCTCTACCTGTTAGCTCTTCTTGTGCTTTTGATAAGTAATCTGTTCTAATTGTTACTGCTTCTGATACATTTTCTGTAACTTCTCCATTTGCAGCATACATTACCCATCTGTATTCGTTGTTTATACTGTTGTCTGGTAAAAATTCAAGTCCTTCTGGTAAATCATCTTTCACTTCTTCTGCATATCCTGCTTGAGTGCCTTCGTTGTATATTCTTAATGTATAAATTACTGTGTCTCCATTTGATACCTCTATTGGGTCTTTTGTATGTGTATATGTGTATTCTCCATTATTGTTGCTAAATACTGGTACTCTGTTAGTAATATCTTGGTCATTTACTCCTGTAATGAATTTTCTTAATGCCAAGTCAAAGTATTTTAACTCTACTTGTTCTTTATCAATATCGTCTTCTCCGTCTTCGTCATTATCTGGAGTTGAGTCTATATCGTCTACTGGTTCTCCATCTTCGTCTGCATCTTCTGAAATTTCTGCTGTATTAATTATTACTCTATCAGACGTATTTGGTTCTACTACTCTAAATGCAATTCTTACTTCTTTGTAATCTGGCTCAGTCATTGTATCTGGGTCAAATGCATCTATTAGGTTATCTCTTCCTGTTTCGTCTTCTTGTGCCTTTGATAAGTAATCTGTTCTAATGCTTACAGCTTCCTCTACATTTTTTGTAACATTTCCACTTGCGTCATACATTACCCATCTGTATTCGTTGTTTATGCTGTTATCTGGTAAAAATTCTAGTCCATCTGGAATATCGTCTTTTACCTCTTCTGCATATCCTGCTTGAGTACCTTCGTTATATATTCTTAATGTATATATTACAGTATCTCCTGTTGCAACTTCTACAGGGTCTTTTGTATGCTCGTATGTGTATTCTCCATTATTGTTATGGAATACTGGCTCTCTATCTGTTACAGTTTGGTCATTTACTCCTGTAATGAATTTTCTTAATGCTAAATCAAAGTATTTTACTTTTATTTTTTCTATGTCTATATCATCTTCTCCGTCTGTGTCATTATCTGGAGTTGAATCTATATCGTCTACTGGCTTACCATTTTCATCTGCATCTTCTGAAATTTCAGCTGTATTTATTATTATTCTGTCTGATGTATTTGGCTCTGTTACTCTAAATGCAATTCTTACTTCTTTGTAGTCTGGCTCAAGCATTGTTGTTGGGTCAAATGGTTCTATTAGATTGTCTCTTCCGGTTGCATCAGCTTGTGCCTTTGATAAGTAATCTGTTCTAATTGTTACCGCTTCTGATACGTTTTCTGTAACTTCTCCATTTACGTCATACATTACCCATCTGTAATTTATATTTGTTGAATTATCTGGGATAAACTCTAATCCATCTGGAATATCGTCTTTTACTTCTTCGGCATATCCTGCTATATCACCCTCGTTGTATATTCTTAATGTATAAATTACTATATCCCCTGTTGCAACATCTACTGGGTCTTTTGTATGATTGTATACATATTCTCCATTTTCTACTCTAAATACAGGTTCTCTGTTTGTTATAACTTGGTCATTTACTCCTGTAATGAATTTTCTTAGTGCTAAATCGAATTTTTGTATAACTACTTTATCAAAGTCGTCATCATCTTGTTGTCCTGGTATGTATTCGTCTCCTCTATTTATTTCGTCGTCTTTGTAGTTTGGTAATGTTTCATCAGAAGGTAATGTTACATTATCCTCTGTTGAATCTCTATCAGTAACTTCTTGTTTGTTTGAGTCCCTATCTTCTGTTATTTCTGTAATATTTGTTAACTTCTCGTCAGGAACTGCTGTGTCTCTTACTCTACATTTTATTTTAACATCAATGTAGTCTAGGTTTTCTCCGTCAAAAGCCTCTAATATTACTTTGTCAGATCCATCTTTTCTGCTTTCAAAAATTGTATCCCTGCTTGCTGAATATTGAGTATCTGGAGATGTAATATCAGTTGTTACTGTTCTTCCGTCTCCACTTATTTGCCATCCATAGCTAGCGTTAAATTCATCATTTACAAATTCCAAATTTGCTGGTAAATAGTCTGTAATTTCATAAACATATCCATCAATTTGTCCTTCGTTGTATACTCTTATTGTATATATTACTTCATCTCCAACTGCTACTGTTACAGGATTTTTTGGATGATTATATATTGCTGTTGTTGAACTTCCAGAAGTTAATGGTGTAATATCTACAACTGGTTCTCTTAAATATCTTCCTGAGTTATCTGTAAGTTCTCTATCATTTACTCCTGTAATGAACTTTCTTAAAGATAAGTCAAAGTATTTTCCTAATATTACTAAATTTTCAAAGTCGTCATCATCTTCTTGGCTTTCGTTGCCATATCCAGGTACATCCACATTATCTGGTATAGAATCTCTATCTGTCATATCTTCTTCATCACCATTTGTGCATCCTGTTATTTCTGCAACGTTCTTTAGGTTAACGTTCTCTTCTTGAACAGTTGCTGTTACTTCGCACTCAATTTGAACATCTAAGTAACTCAAAGTTGTTCCATTAAATGCTGGTATTTTTTGTCCTGCAAGGTGATCTGTTGTTACTGTTCTTCCATCTGTTGTAGTCCATCCATATTGTGTATTTATAGAGCTATCTGCCTTTAATGTTAGACCATTTGGCAAATAATCTGTAATTTCTGTCACTATTCCTTCAACATTTCCTTCATTATATACTCTTATTGTATATACTACTGAATCTCCTGTACTTACAGTTAAAGCATTCTTTGGATGGATTTTATCTGCTGTTGTAGTTGTTCCATCTCTTAATTCTCCAAGCTCTTCTGAACTAATTTGTGGCACTCTACTTACTGTTGGAGAGTTTCCATTTATAGATGTAATGAATTTTCTTAAAGCTAAGTCGAATATCTCTTCTGGTTGCTCCTCGTGAGTAAATACTTCTTCATCTCTATAAGGTTCTTCTGTTCTTTCTACTATTGCAACTGGTTGGTCTGCTTCTGGTGCTCCCTCTACTGACCAATATGTAACTTTAGTATCATAGTATGAACCACTTATTGTAAATGTAATTCTTTCTATATTAGTAGTATTTGGTATAACTATATAGAAATTTTGTCCAATTGTATCTTGCAAATTAGAAAAGCTTCTGCCTTCTTCATCTTGAAATGTTGGATTTAAAGTATGTCCATCCCCATCTGTAAATGTTCCTTGTAAAGTTCCATTTGTTCCACTTACTTGATTTATTCTAAAAGGACCTATTATATAGTTATTTTCTTGAGTATCTACTGTTTGATTAAGATCTGCTAATTCATAAGGTTGTCTAGAAGGTGTAACCTGGTAATCTCCTGCATTTTCTAAAGCTGCATCTACCAATTCTCTATATAAAGTTTTAGCATCCTCTGATCTGTCCCATCCATTTTCTCCGCCTACTCCATTTTCGTCACTTAAAGGAGAATAGCTAGAATCTTGACCAGCATAAGCATTTATCCATAATTCAAAATTTCCATTGTCTCCTGCGTCAAATTGGTCATCATTCGTAAAATGCCATATAGCTAACTGTTGAACAACATCTATGTCGTCATATGTTAAGTAGCTCCATTCTATACCATATTGTGCTAAGAATGCATCAATTTGTTCTTGTTCTTCTGTCCCATTCCAAGATGGATCGTGTACAAAGGCATTCTCTAATAGCCATACTAAAGCCTTATACTCTGTACTATTTGTATCTGGTAAAGCTCTTTTATATGTACTTGGAATTGAGTCTGGATCTTTCATATCAAAATATTGTGTGTAATGTCTTGACGTTATTTTTTGATTATCTCCAGAAGTAGAATCGTCACCTGTATCTTCAAACGCTCCAGCAAAACCCGGTCCACCTTTCAAACAATATATTGTTTGACTATAATCTGCGGTGCTTCCACTGCTATTACTCTCTACAATTTTCCAAACATTTTTCTCTAACGCTTTATAACCAAAGCCAGATGCTCTTAACATTTCTATGTTTAACCATAAACTTCCAGAAGTTGCATTAGAAGTTTGAAACATACCTAATATTAAGACTGTTAATATAGTCACTATGATTATTAAAGCAATTCTTTTAGTTCTCATACTAGTTACCATCCTTTTACTCCTTTTAATATCATATAATATTATTGTACTTACATTTTAACGTTAAGTCAATATCAATATTTTACAGTTTTTCCAGTTTTTTCTTGCTGTATTTTAAGAACTTAGGGATATTGACCTTTTCGCATATTACAACTATATTACAATTATATTACATTTTTGTAATATTTTCAATGGTTTTGCAGCATTTTTCAGCAATTTTACTAGGGATAGCTGGGTTGGAAGAGTGTGGACAGGTCTTGTCGCGCTAATTTTTATTTTGTATTTACCTATAAATGGTAAAATTTTACTATGTTCGCTTGTTTTTTATTGTAAAGTATTGTAATATGTTAGCAACCTTTTCACTGACAGAAAGGCAATCCTTACTCAAGGACGGAAAGGGGGTTACATACTATGTCATCATACGACTTAATCTTACGATTAATTGAAATGTTACTCGCTGAAAAAGACAAGAACTACCAATTAAGAGATAAAAAGATGAATGGCAAAGACTAGGTTGCATACATAGTCGAAAGTAGAAACAAATTGCAGTTTGTTTCTGCTTTTTATTGTTATAGACAACAAAGTCGGATTAGTTTCTTCTTTTAGCATAAAAAAAGTATGTGTAATTGCAGTTACACACACCAGTTACATATATGTCTCATACGACCTATGACACATTTGCTTAAGCTAAATATATAATAACATCTTTTTTGACCTTTGTCAAATGATTTTTTAATATTTTGGAGGCGACACCCGGATTCGAACCGGGGATCAGAGTTTTGCAGACTCGTGCCTTACCACTTGGCTATATCGCCGTAACCATAATTAACCTTTTTGGAGTTTAATACATTATATGCTCAAATTTATTGTTTAGTACAATAAATTTTATCTATTTCTTTTTTATAATAAATTTCTGAACTACTTATCAGAAAAAGAATGCAGTTGGATATTCAAAGCATAGCTGTTTTTAACAATAAAAACTGTTTCTTATATGTAAAACAGTTTGTGGAGCAGGTAACGAGAATCGGACTCGTGACTAAACCTTGGCAAGGTCTCGTTTTACCACTAAACTATACCTGCATAGAAATATTTTTTTAGCAGAACAATTAATATAATAGCAAAAAAAAACTAAAAAGTCAATACAATTTCATAATTTAATTTTTTAAAGTACTCTAATCACACGTTGAACTTAATAGAGTACTTTGTTAAAGCTTTTTTGTCAACTTTTTCATTTGGTTAAGCTTTCTTAAGTTTAACCTGTGATACTCTTTATTAGAAGCATAAATTCTACTAAATAGTCTTGCATCTCTTTTTTTCGTATCTCTTCTTTTGCGCACATCTGTAATATATCTATTACTTCACCATTTAATGTTACTTTTGCATTTCCTATTACTTGATTTTTGCTTACCGGTGCTTCTAAGTAAAATATTGAGTTTACTTCTATTTCTACTTTGTCTACATCTGTCTTTTTTACTGCCATAGTTTCAAAATCCAGCTCATCTAAAAGCAATTCTACGTTATTTTTTATTCCTTTATTCACATATATTCTACCTTGGTTCACATCTAGCCATTGCTCTAATTTTCTGTCTACTATTTCTTTTATATTTATAATTTCAAAATTTTCATAAGCATATTGTATTAATTTTATGGTGTCTGCTGTTCTCATTTTTGTAGTATCCGCTCCTATTATAACTGTAATTATGTCTAGGTCGTCTCTTTTACAGCTACTTACCAAGCATCTACCTGCACCATTTGTAAATCCTGTTTTCACGCCATAAACTCCCGATACACTTCCAAGTAATTGATTTGTATTATTTATAACTTTCGCATAGCCGTTTATATATATTGTAGCTGTTTGACAGCTTACTATTTCTTTAAATTTTGCTACATTAAGCGCATAATCCGCCATTTTAGCAAGCTCATACGCAGTAGTATAGTGCCCTTCGTTATCAAGTCCGTGTGGAACAACAAAATGTGAATTTGTAAGTCCCATTTCTTTTGCTTTGTCATTCATCATTTGTGCAAAGCCCTCTATGCTACCTCCTATGTGTATTGCCAAAGCTACTGCCGCATCATTGCCAGAGCGAAGCATTAAGCCATAGAGTAAATCATTTACTGTTATCTTATCATCCTTCTTTAAGCCAAGCCTTGAACCTCCTGTTCCAGCTGCTTTTGAAGTTATTGTTACAGTGTCTTTTAAATTAGCATTTTCAAGCACTACTATTGCTGTCATTATCTTGGTTGTAGAAGCCATTGGTGTCTGTTTGTTTCCATTTTTTTCGTATAGAATCCTTCCAGATGCTCTATCATAAATTAAGGCGATTCTAGAGTTCAACTCCATTTCTTCTACATTACTTGATGTTGCAAGTACTTCTTCTTGTATTTCTCTTACATCTACTTCTTCTGTTTCCTCTTCTAATTCTATGTTTTCTATTTTCTCTAGATTTGTATATATTAAGTTTTGTTCATTTTTTATTTCTTCGCTTGTTTCTGTCAAATTTGCAATTTTTATCCTATTTTTTAATGCTAAATTTATAGTAATGCCGTTTTTCTTCCTATTTGATGCAATTATAATCGCATTTGAAAAAGAAAATGTAAAGATAAATAATACAATTAAAATTTTATATATTATTCCCGACTTGTTACGCATAAAAAAATCACCTTCTAAATTATATTTTAGAAAGTGTAAATTTATGTGTTTTCAAATTTTTAATACATAATAATTTGATAACTATATATTTTTTTAATTAAAACTTCCTATTATTTTAATTCCTTTCAAAATTTTATTTACGTACACACTTTTTTCTAATGTCCTCTGCTCATTGTTGGAGCACCATACTCTTCTTCTATTTCCTCGTGTATATCTTCTATCTTTTCGTCCGGGGTCTTTCCTCCTCTTTCGTTGTACCTTCTAGTAAATTCCTCTGGAGAAATTTTTGCCTTTTCTGCTTCTTTTGCAAGTGTTGTTTCTGTTCCATCTTCTAAAACAATTACTTCGTCTGGTGTAACTAAATCGTTGCTTGCTGTGTCGTCTATATTTCTTAGTCTAGTATCTCCATCTCTTTCTAGCTCTCCTTCTGCCCTGTCCATTTCGTCTTCTATCTCCACATTTTTGTGTTTATCCATTGCCTCCCTAACAGCCCTTGTAGTTGGTCTTTGGTTTTTGGTTTCTATTGGTGCAGAAAAATACCTTTCATCCTTGTCCTCACTTAAATCTGCTCTTACATAGTCAACTTCTAATACTCCGTATTGTCCTACTCTTACAGATAGCATTTCTTCTTGCCCATTTGTTTTGCTTCTTCCATTTATTCTGACCATTCCAGCAACTTGCTCTTCCTCTACAAGGCTTCCGTCTCTGCTATTTATTGACATAACTGTTTGTCCTGTTGTAGTTCCTTCTACATTCTCTAAACTGTCAATAGACTGAATTTGTCCGTTTTTATCAATTCCTACAAATGAAAATCTTCCGCTTTGTCCTTTTGCTTTGTCAGAGTAAACAACTCCTACTTTAACAATTCCTTTTTGCTTTATTTCTGGAATCATATCAGCTAAAGTTTCTGATTGAGTTACTTTCGCATTTGGGTCTATTTCTTGTTTGCTTGTGAGTTTATCAAATACTGGAGTTTGGTCAGTTTTCATTTCTGAATATGACTCAATGTCCTTGCTTCCCGTTTTTTCTGATATTTTTTCTATTCTTTTATCTATTTCTTTTTCTTCTAGCTCTTCCTTTGTCAAAGATAGCTCTTGCTCACCTAAATCTTCAAACTCCATATCTTCTTCTATTCCTAGTAGCTCCATATTTTCCTCTCCAAGTTGCTCTAGAAACTTAGGTTCAAATATGATAATTCCTCTTTCGTCAACTGTTGCTATTAGGTTTTGGTCTTTGTCAAATATAGCATACGTAAAGTTTTCTTCTTTTCTTGGCTCTAGCTCTTTTTCTGGAACAGTATTATCTCTAATCTTTGCTTTGTATATGTCATTTTGTTCTAAATTCATTCTATTGCCTTTTATTTGAAAAGATTTATAATATTCAATCCCTACTAACTCTTTGTTGTTTTGCTCTAAGCCTTCACTAAGTTTTTGCTTTATTTCTAACATTGTATTTACTACTTCTTCGTGTTTTTTGTTGTTCATACTTGTCACTCTCCTTTGTAATGTTTTTGTTTACAATTTTATAATATGTTTATTTACTATTTATAAATTAACTTATATTTGTATTTATATACATTATGTTATCTTGTCTATGTATACATATTTTTTATGTATATATTTTTATTATTTATTCTATGTCATAGCATTTTTACAGCGCTATTTTTCTAAGTCTTCTTCTTTCTTTTGGTCTTTTGACTTATTTTCTATTGGTTCTTTTTGCTCTGATGTAACACTATGTACATCCACTCTAAGTCCTGCTCTGTAATCATCTTCTCCAAATAAACTAGAAAAATCATAAAATTTATTGTTTTCTTTTGATCTATTAAAATCCGGAACATATAAATACATATCTTCTTGTTGTATTTTCTTCCTGTCTAAATCTGTTAAATCTGTTTTATACTCTTTTATAAGTTCTTGTTGTAATTTTGGTATTAAATCTTCTAATCCAAGTTTTTGTAAATCGGGAGTAATTTCTTCGTTTAATAATTCTGGTACTACATATGCACCATATCTTTGTGCTTTAATAAGTTTCACTAAACTTGGTATAGCATTTTCTTTTATTGTATAGTTAAATACACTTTCATTTACTTTAGTATAATCAGATAAATTTAGTGCAATATCGTTTATATCATCTTCTGTAAAATAATATATAACTGTTGAAGATTCTTGTTCGTTTTTGTGCCTAAATTTTGAAAAAAATCTTTTTATTGGACTTGTCTTTTCTAATCTTTCACTTTGCTCTTCTACATTTCTTTCATTTTCTCTTTTTTCTATCTCCAGCATCTTTTTATCATATTTATCTAAGCAGTGCATTCCTCTATTTAAATAATCTGTTAAATCATCTATAATTGCATTTCCTAAAAATGACCAACCTGCATATTTTCCATTCTCGTATTCCTGTGGAAATATTGATATATTTGCTTTTTTAAATTGTTGCTGTATCTCTACCATCTTATTATTTACTGTAATTGCTAAATTAGGTACTTGTTCTTGTATACCTATTACATTTATAAAATTTTCTATATTTTCTCTTACTTGAGAAATTTTTTTTGAGATTTCAAGAATTTTATCTACTATATTATCTTTTACTTTTTTCTCGTCTCTCTTTTCCATTTCTTTCATTTTTCCTCAATCCTCATATATAATATATTTAGGTTTTACATTCTAGTTATTGCTTTTTACTGCTTAACATTTATGTTCCCTATAACTTATAGTATACGCTATTTTACAAGTTTTTTCAATAGAAATCAAAAAATACGGTATGCAAAATTATCAATTGCATACCGCATTTTTTGTCGAATTTTTGTTTAAGGTTATCTATACTAAAAAGTATATTTTAATAATTATATCACATAATTTTAAATTTTCTAGTCTTTTATGAGTAATTTTATTACTACTTATAGTTAATTTTTTAATTATTTAACAATTCTCAGTATTATGCTTTATTCAGTTTACTCTGTTTAAACGCTAAATGACATTACAAAATCTGTTCCATCTAGCAACTGCATAATAAAGTTTTTGGTTATTGCAGAACTTGTAGGATTACTTTTATCTGTAATATTTAACTCAAATATATGCAAGTCTCCACTTGTTTGATAATTTGTGTAACCAACACTGTTATTATCATAAAATGTATTTTCTGCATAAGTTTCAAAATCTGCAAGTGTTGGGAAGTTATTTTGCTTAAATGTGCTATCTAATTTGTTGTATACGTATTGGTAGTCTTTGTTATTTATAGCTGAAAAGACTTTTTGTAGGTTTAGTGCAGCTTTTTCTTGAGCTGTTCCTTCATTATATTGTTCTATAAATTCTGGTAAGTCAATTGTATATGTATCTAAAATAGCTGTATAATCCATTATTCCAGTTGCTCTAAATATGTAATATTTTTCATTTTTATCTATACATACGTATTGTTTATATCCTGCTTCTTCTTGAGTGACTTGATATTGCTGTAAATTAATTGCTGATATTTCTGTTCTATTGCTTTCTATATATGATTGGAATGCTTCCAAACTTCCAAACTTAGCATCTCTATATTCATAGTCTAACATTTCATACATTATATCTGGTCTTACTATTGAAAGTACCTTATACGAGTTTATGTATTTTTTTGATATATACTCATCATTTGCTGTTTCCTCAATATATTGATTAAAATTTGTTTTTTCTATTGTTATATCATCATTATTCACTAGCTCTATTTGACTTAAGTTCACTCCGCTTTTTAGATTTAATGGCTCTATTGCAAAGGTTTTGTTGTTTGTATCTAAATACACTTTATAATATCCATCTCTTATATATTGATTGTCTAAAGTATATTCTATTCCATAAACAGCATATACTTGTTCATTAGGTTCACTTAGTTCATACATATCTAAAGCCATAAATGTAATATTCTGATTTTGTGTTTGTACAAAATCGTTAATATTATCTAACGTTATATTGTTTTGCTCAATATATTCGTCACTTAGTAAATCAAATATATATTGATTTATTTCTTCAGCAGTAATAATTTGAACATACTCATTATTTTCATTATAACCATAATATACTGAATTTGCTGTATTTTTAACATCTAAATATTGATTAATACTTTGTTCAACTGTATAGAATTTAGAACCATCAGTTGTTTTTTGTATTGTTGCTTCTGCACTATCTATACTATCTGTTCCTTGTGTGTTTACATTATCTGTATTTGTATTACCTTCTTGCTGTAAATTTAATGCCATCATAAGTAATATTATAAAAATAATCAATATAATTAACAATGCTATAACAATCCATTTTACATTTTTCATTCGGCTTTTCCCTTATATAATATATTTAGGTCTTTAAATGGGATTTACCTATAAACCCATAATTCTTTTATTATCTTTATTTAGCTAAAGGTTACTTATGCAAAAAACATAAATAGCCTTTAATTTTTTGCAACCTATTAATAACAATTTAAGCACATATTTATAAATTTTCTTGCTCACTTGTTTCGTCATTAGAGCCTTGTTGTGTAAAGTATTCGTAATAGTAATTTGCCCAGTAAATTCTTTCTTCTATGTGTGGAACTCCCGGTCTTTCAAATGTATAGCAGAAAGCTCTGGCTGCTTCTTCTGGAGTAGTCGCATCTACCCAATCTTCTCTTGTGTATCCGTTTCTATCAAGGAAATTATAATCAGCAAAACCATTGCATCCTCCTCCTGGAGTCATTTCTGCAACCAAAAATTCAATTTGTGTATTTACATCTGTCCAACTTACTCCTTTATGATTTGAGTAACCAATAAGTTTTTCTTTCCTGCCACCAGACCATTGGACTAATCCTATACCATCTCCTGCTCCATTGTCTTCCATTGCAGCTGGATCAAAGCCACCAGATTCCCAGTGTAAATTACCTAATACACCAGCTACTGCTATATCACTGTACCCTAAACCAGTTAATGTGTTCCACACTTTTTCTTGTACATCTCCTCCAACAATTTCTGTTACAGTAGAAAAATTATCTGGGTTAAATATACTAGTATCCAAACTTGTTACACCCTGATCTTTTCCAGTTGCTTTATATATTAAGTATTTTGTTAAATCCACCATATCTGCTGTATCTTCATTGTTTTCTAGGATTTCGTATAACCAATCTGGTGCACTTATAATGTTATTATATGCCTCATAATAATCTGCACTTCTAAATAGGGTTACAAAGTTTGGTTCTTCTGAATCTCTATCTGTCTTTTCTATTATATTCGCTGGTGACGCAACATATATATTTTTTTCTATGGTTGTAGTAGTTACTATTGTTCCACCACTGCCATCATCCCTAGGTCCATCTATTGTTCGTTCTACCTCTGGTACTTGATATGTATACTCTTGTGTATAATCCACTATCCATACGTCTGCCCTATATAAGCTTATGGTTATTGTATTAGTTCTTGTTATTGTAGTATCAGTTCGCCAATATGTATTAGAAACTGTTCCTTGTGTACCATCCTCGTTGGTTACAGTGCTTTCAACCGTATAAGTATGTGTTGTTTCTACTGTCTCAGTTGTCAAGTTGTCGTAAATTGCAATTTCTATTTCACTTCCATATACTAAATCTGCTATTGCTAATGCAAATTCTGCCTGTCTTCCTGTTACTGTTAAAGCCCACAAATAATTGAATGGCATTGTGTATCCGCTTACAAAAGCTTTATAATTTATAGATTGTGTTGTCATTTGATATGTATGCTCTTCTGATGGAGTAACTGCTGGATCATTTGATTCTACTCTTACTTCTTTATCTTTCCATGTTGCAACAATAACTGAATATGATTTTGGTTGTGTTATTATTTCTTCTTCCTCATCTTCGCCACTAGGTGCTTCTGGTTCTTCTTCTGTTGGCTCTTGTGTTGGTTCCTCAATTGGCTCCTCTGTTGGTTCTTCCGAATCTCCTCCATCTGTTGAAGTTTCTGTTGGCAATGATTGCCAACCCCATCCTAACCAGCCAACTTGTCCATCTGTTTCTTGATTTTGCCAAGACAAAAACTCTTCTAAAGTACTGTCAACTACTACTTGCTGTCCATTTCTCTCTATGCTGTGTCTTACTGTATTATTACCAACATAAATTCCTGCGTGACCTCCTGATACACTACCAGTGCCATATACTACTGCTCCCACTGGTATATTTGACATATCTGTTGATACTATATTCGCTTGAGCTGCTTCATATGCATTATTATACATAACATCTGGAAGTCCTGCATTCGCATAAACTCTTCTTACCCAAGCTTGACTTAATCCCACATCTACACTTGGTGTTGAATACGCTGCATCTATAATAGCATCAACATATTCCTGTGGCATTTCTGTACTATCCGTTCTTCCTGCTCTAGTTGTAATCTTTTTATCTGATTCGTTATATAGAGCAGAAACTCTATCTATTGAGCCAAGCTTTTCTACTTGTGAAGTACTTTGTGTTGATGTAGAATCTGAAACTTCTGTTGATACTGAAATTCCATTCCATCCCCATCCTAACCAACCACTTTTTCCATCTATTACATCTGTTTGCCATGAAAGCCACTCTTCTATTGTACTATCTTTTACAATACCTCCTCCTCCAGAGGCTTGATTATCTCTTACTATTCCATTTCCAACATATATTCCGACATGACCACAACCATTTGAATTAAGTCCTGTACCATATACAGTTGCACCAATTGGAATACTTGACATATCTGTTGATACTATGCAATTTTTTGCTGCTTCATATGCGCTATAAAATCTTTTTTCTGGAAGTCCTGCATTAATGTATGTATTGCTTACCCAAGCTTGACATAAATTTCCTCCTGGACTTGGTGTTGAATATGCTGCTTGTACAATGGCATTTGAAATATCTGATGTCATATCTACTATATCTGCTCCAGAAACTAAGCTTCCAGAGCCACTACCAGATGTACCACCATTCGGAGTAATACCACCAGCACCTTCCTCGATTGTAAAATGTGTCATTGCATTATTCCAAGCACTATCACTACCTGTATAATTATAATCCTCAATCCAACCATAGAACTCTTCTGGGGTTGCATAAGTAAGTCTAACAGAAGTACCATCTTCCAAAAATCTTCTGAATTTTATAATTCCTTGAATTTTATTAGATTCAATGTCTTGGTTAATTGTTTCCCAGTCAATTTCTTCGTCTGGGTTCGGTCTTGTATCTGGATAATTCGTAATTACTTCTGCATTCATTAGAGCTAATAATTGCTCTGCATTTTCTAAGTACTCGTCTACTCTGGAATTATTTTCCATCATTTTTTCCCATATTTCTTTTGCTGTCATAGATGCAGTAATATTACCCTCATTATCAATTGTTACGCTCCTTGTAAATTGACTTGCGGCAAATGGTACGTTTGACCAATCTCCTTCTTCATAAGTTCCATCAGAGACTGTTACCTCGTACGTAAAGCCTGCAATTAACATTATTATCAACAATATAATTAATATCACAGGTAAAAAACTCTTTACTATTCTTTTTCCTACACTTTTTGCAGCACTCTTTATTTTTACTAATAACTCTGAATCTGACATATTTTACTCCTCTTATAAGTTTATTTGAATAGTTCCATATTGTTTTAATCCAAGTTCATTATAGTTAAGTACTATATCAGGAAATACAATACTTACTATATTCTTTCTTGAACCATATTTACTATAATATTTAATAGTTACTTCTTTTGTTGTTCCTGCATTTACTGTAAGTTCTCCTTCTGTTAATTCGTGTAAATATGCTGTATATGCCACTCCATTATCGTCTTCTATATAAATTGAATTTATGTTATTTATATCTGCTAATAATATTGGTGTTTGGTTATTATTTGTTATTCTAAATTTATATGTAGTATAGTCCATATAATTATTACATTCTAATACAGTTATTTGAATATTATTATTTTCGCTTGTTTTATTTAATTCTGTTTTGCTTACAAATCCATTAATATTTAACGCTTTTTCATTATTATTGTCAATAACAGCTATATAGTCTTGATATTGTGAATCTTCTGAGTAATTTCCTGTTAACAAAGAGTCTTCATTTACTAAAATTCTATAAATGTTTCCTGACCAATTTTCAACTGATACCTGTTTCGCTCTTCCTCCAAAGACAGGCTGATAATATGCTGATTGAAAAACTGATAATTCTGGATACATTTCTTCTTTACAATCATTTGACAATAAATCATATGCTTCTTGGATTTTTTCATTATTGCAGTATGCAAAGAATTGATCTATTAATTTAATGTCTTCTGACTGACTTTCTGTTATTGCTGAACCTGTAATTAAGCCTGATTCTGATCCTATCGATACACTATTTAGATTTTCTGTTATATTTTCGTAAACACTTCCAGCTACTTGGTTGTTTTCGGTTTCTGAACTATTTTCACTAAATAATGAAATTAAGGCAAGTAATCTGTTTATTATAAAAGCAACTACAATTATTGCAACTATTAATTCTATTTGTATTTTATGCTTTATAAACCATTCTGCTATTTTTCTATTCATTAATGCTCAACCCTTTCCATTTAATAAAATTACATTAGTTTGTATCCACTTATATTTTTTATTACTTTTTAACATTTTTATTTTCTTTTATAACAGTATTTAAATAGTTATATTCTATTAAAGTGAGACAAAAATGTGTCTCACTTTAATAGTTTTAGTAAATTCCATTGATTTTTCTAATTGCATCAACATATGCTTTTATGTCTTTTTCTGGAACTTTATCCTCTCTTAACCTGCTTTCGTGTTGTTTAAGTTTTTTGCTATCCTTTCCAACATCAGTTGCAAGTCCAGCTAAGATAATCTTTCTTTCATCATCTAGTTTATCTCCAAATTCTTTTGTTTGCATAGCTTTTATTATAATTTTATCGTCTGGAACTCCTGCTGCTCTAAACTTGCTAGCTGCTTTCATTGCTTCATCTACCTCTTGCTTATTTCTCAAGTTTAATTCGTCTTTATATGTTCTACGTCTTTCTTTATCGTGCTTTGCTTTTTCTTCTTCTTCTGCTATTCTCTTTTCTTTTGCTCCTTCTATTCCTAATTTTCCTTCTCTATAAGTTTGTTTTAGTTCATCAAAGCTACTATTTCCCTTAGAACCTGCTAATGTTGAGCCAGCAAGGAAACCAACTCCTGCTGCTGCGCCACCATATTTAAGTATATTTTTGTCTTCATCTGATGCAAGTCCAGCTGCTACTCCAACAACTCCTGCTGTTGCACCTAACGCTACTCCCATAGCACCTCTTCCAACTGTTCTTACAAACTTCTTCGTTCCTTCACTTCTAGCCACTTTTCCTGTTACTCTAGCAATACCTCTTGCTCTGTTTTTAGTTCCATTCCATACTCTTTTTCCTAGACTAGGCCTTTCTTCATTTGCATCACTTATATCTATTTGTTGTGGTTCTTCCGGTTGTATAGCCTCAGTATCTTGAGCATTTATATTATTATACATAGCTTCAAACTCACTAGCTGTTGGCATATTTATAGCCGGATTATCTCTAGTATATATATCATTAGCATTTTCTGCTCCAGCCCCGTTGTCCAGTGTAGTTGCATATGTAGCATATGCAGAGTAATCGTAATCTTCTGGTTCTGTTCCAGTATAAGGTATGTCATAATCGTCATAGTTATTATCTCTGCTACCATAATTTGAATAATCTGGTATTTCACCTGCATTTGAGTAATCTGGATAATTTGCTTCTTCTCCAGAAGGTACTTGTGCTCTATAATTTGTAGAATTAGCAGTATCTCCAGCATTCTGATTTCCTGATTGTACTAAATTATTAGTTGTTCCACCATATTGGTTTACATTTCCATCTACATTGTTGGCGCTTCCTGATGGTAGGGCTTGATTGTAGAATTGGTCATTAGAATAATCATATGCTTGATTTTGCCCATTACTAATTTGTGCATTCTGTCCGTTTTCTCCATTTCCATAATAACCTCTAATTCTTTGTGCGACTTTATTTTTTCTTCCTCCTGAAGCATCTTCGCTTTTATTTTTGTCTTTGTTCGCATTATTTCCACCACGATGTCCTGCTAAACGTTTTAGTGAATTAACGCCTGCCATAGCTAAAGCTCCACCCAATGCTGCTGTTGAACCGTTTTCCAATGTTCCTGCTTTATCGAAGCCAAAAAACTTACGTAATATTTTTTCTGCTTGTAAAATAAATCCTACTGCTACAATTGCATATATTAAATTGTTACTTGCAAATTCAATTGCTGAACCAACTAATACAGTATACAAAATTAGGTGTAATGGCTGTATTAATAAATTAAAGAAATATTCTTTAAGCCAAGTATTAAATCCTTGTGCATTACCATCATGCATTTTGTCAAGTGGATATGTCATCGCCATTAATGGTGCTATCATTGTTAAAAACGCAATCATAATAACCCTTTTAATATACATTATTAAGAAACCTACTGTATAAAATACCAAAATCAAAAATATTAATATATATCCTAATTGGTTCATTATGTTACTTACTTTAGGGCCATCTTCATTTACTTGTTGTATCTGTATTCTTACTTGTGTCATTAAATTTCCTGGCCAAGTATATTTTCCTCCATCCATATAACCGTTCTCATCAAAAAATTGTTGGGCTGGTTTACCATTTATTTCATATCCGTTTTTCTCTAAATCAGGCAACTGTAATATTATTGGTTTGTTTATTTTTTTTACACTCTCTGTTAACGTATCAACTAATGTAGTAGCAAAGGCCATAATATATTGTAAGAAGAATATTAGGCACATTGCAACTAGCCAACTAGTCAGTTTTTCTTTATATTTTGCTTTGTCTGCATTGCTACTACTTATTATAATTCTAATTGCTGAATATAATAATAGTGATAATAATATTACAAGTGCTAAATTTCTTAAAGTTAAATACCAGCTTGAAACCATTCCCCTAATTTGCATTGCAATTGATTCGCTATGAATAGTTTCATATTCTGCAATTTGGCTCTGTAATTCATCTCTTTGTCCTTCTAGTTCGGTTATTTGACTCGCTAAATCTTCTGAAATCTGTCCTCCATTTTGTACTAGCTGTTGTGCTTGATTATTTAAATCTTGCAGTTGTCCTTGAAGTTTTTCATATTCGGTTTGAGTATTTTTATACTCATTATAATCTTTGGATTCTTCTTCTGTTGCGGCTGTACCAAAAAAATTCACATCAAGTAATGGAATGTCATTTTGAAAGATTTGTTCTGGACTGATTGCATACATTGGTAAATACCAAGTATCTGGAAAAACAGCATTAGATACGACTGTTGACAAATATAGTGTTCCTGCACCTGCAAGAACTGCTAATCCTACCCCGCCAGTTATAACTCCAACAAATATAGCAACTGCTCCTGCTAAAATAACTCCAACTAATTGTGCTGCTCCTTTTTCTGGTACGCTTACCGTTATCAGAGGATCATCAATATTTAAAACTAGTCTGTGTGCAATATTCATTAAGCCATCACCAAGTGCAACCAGTAGTTGTAAAAATGGCTCCAATAATGTTCCTCCCAATGAATCAAGTATTGTATCAACTCCATAACTTACTGTTGGACTACAAAAGTTAAACAATATTACAATTACTAAAACAATAGCAACCTTAATTATGAAATTCTTGTTTATAAATGTTTTCATTTTTCCTCCCTATTAATTTGCCATTCTATTTCTTCCTTTTTGCATTAGTTTGTTTAGGTTTGTTTCTACGAATTCAAACTCTTTTCTTGTTGGTTGTATTTGTATAATTGCACTATCCTGTCCTACCTTAAGCAATCCTTCTCCCTTTAAACAAGTTATTAAGAAATTTGCCTCTCCTTCACTTAGTTTAAATACTTCTTTTAAGTATTGTATCTCTGATTTATCTTGTGCTAAGAATAGTTTTGTATCTGAAGATGTAAGTACTGCTTGTGCTTCTGGTTTCTCATAGAAGTCTTGGAATCTTTGAGATATAATAGCAAGTGATACGTTTCTTTTTCTAGCACGTCTTGCCATAGTGTTTAAAAAGTCTACTGCTTCTGGGTATGGAAGTAACATCCACGCCTCGTCAACTAGCACTCTTTTTTTAGCAGCTTTTGTTCTATCTTCACTATTCTTTTTAACATATTTTTCCCATATCCACTCTAGCAAAATTTGTTGTGCAAGTGGTCTTGCAAATTTCTCCTCTAGTTGTGATATGTCTAAGTTTATAAACAATGTACCTTCTAATAAATCAAATGTAGATTGTCCATCAAAATATGCCATTTGTCCATCATATTCTCTTATGTATTGTTTCATAACTTTTAACAAATAACTGTAATGGAAATTGTAGTCTGAGTTTGTATTGTCATCTGCTTTCTTTTGAATTCTTTTATACCAAGAACCAATTGTTGGCATATCTTTCTTTTTTCTTCCTAGCATATTATAATTGTTGTCATCTTTTGCAGCTTCAAACAAACTATTTGGATCACTGTTTATTCCGTGTGCTGCATATTCTTCTGCAACAGATTCTGCAATTATTTGTTTTGTAAGCTCATTTACTTCTTCACTTCTTGTACTTCCTTTTGCCATTGTAAGTAGAGCCTGTGTAACGTCCTCAACTTTGTTTTCTACATTAAGCACCAATCTATCTTTTCCTGTAATTTCGTCTTTTACAATTTCTGTTTCTATATCAAATATGTTTATAACTGTTTTAGAAGTAGGGCTGATAACAACATTTATTCCTCCTAAACTTTCTGCAACTATGCTATACTCACCTTCTGCATCTAGTGCTAAACTTTGAACTCCCATTAAAACTGCTGACCTTGAAATTAAAGTTTTCATTGTAACTGATTTACCAGCACCAGATTTAGCAAATATAACCATATTGTAGTTTGTAAGTGAATTGTGGAAGTTATCAAAAAGTATTGGTACGCCAGTTTGTTTATTTATTCCAAGTGGAACACCTGTCGAATGGCCAACCTCTGATGTTGTAAACGGAAAAACTGTACCCATAGATCTTCTATCAAATGTATGTGTTTTTCTTATTTTATCTTCCATAAATGGTAAGTTAGATTTAAAAGCTTCTTCTTGCATAGCCCAAGCACTTTTTATTCCAACCAATGATTTTGCCATCTCTGTTGAAAGTAATTTTGTGTATCTATCTAAGTCTTCTAGGCTATATGCAAAAAGTGTAGATACTACTGATGCCTCATATAATTTGTTATATCCTGCCGCAATTTCGTCTCTTAATTGTTCTGCTTCGTATCTTTTTTGTCCTAAATCACTTTCTCTATTTATGTTTCCTCTATCTGCTGCAACAATTCTTTCTGTTTCTATTTCATTTATTACTCTATTTAATTCATTTTGTGATCTTGATTCTGGGATTGGATTTATAAATATTGACGTATTTATATCTCCAAACAAATACATATCTCTAAATAATTCTGGAAATGTACACATCCTAGGTAAAGTAGATACGAAAAAACTTCTTGCATATCTTGTTACATTAGAGATTATCTCTAAATGATCTATATTGCTTGCATCTATTCCAGATGGAGCTATTAATTCTTTTATTGTTTTCTTCTTTAGAATTTCATACTCTCCTGGTCTAGTATAATCATTAAGCTGTTTTTGTCTTTCTTCTTCTCTTTCTTGTTTCCTTGTCATTATCTTCTGTGCCTCCTTCTTGTTTATTTTCATTGTTCTTTTCATTTTTCACTCTGTCTATTGCCTCATCTGCAATGTCACTTCCTATCATTTGTCTGTTTTGTTCTATTATTAATTGTGCCATTCTGTCAACTAAACTTTCCATATTTTTTTCTTTTCTTTGAAGTGCTTTTTCTTTTGCAGATTGTGCTTCTATTACTTTTTCATTAGCTTTATTAAAAGCTTCTTGTTCTATTTTTGCATCAAGAGCTCTCATTTTTTTATCTAACACATCTGGAGCAGTTGAATACATATCGTCATATCTAGCAGCTAACGCTTTATTTAACCCAAATACTTCTTGTTCATCTCTGTTATATGCAACATATAATAAGTCTATTAAATCATTTGAGTTTAATATTCTTCCATTTACTTCGCAAGCTGACAATGTTCTAAGTATTGATTGACATCTTGTATATAATTCAGAGAAAGCCAAGTTTTTAATTTCTTCTTTATCAAAATCATTTTGTCCAAGTTCTTCTGGATAGTATGGTACAACTATATAGTATCTTTGATTTAATACATTTTTATTTAAGCTCATTCTTTCTGTTGTAAATATGATATCTTTACCATATTCACTTAAATTTCTTTGTTTAGTAAGTTCATAATAAGCTCTTGTTATTTGTTCTTTTGTATATCTGCCTGAGCTTACCATTTCCTTATACCTTGCTTCTTGTTTTTCCAAGTTATTTTCTATTTCTTTTACACGTGCTTTGTATGTTTGAAGGCTTGATTCAAGATTTATAGTTCTTGTTTGCACATATATTTGGATCGGATGTCTTAATGTGTTTAGAAATTGTATAAAACCTTCCTCTACTGCATTTTTCTCCATTTCTGACATCAAGTCATAATTTATTCCTTGGCATTCAACTACCATTACATATTTGTTTCCATTTTTTTGTATTATCATATTGTCTTCAACTTTATCAAATTCCATAAAATCCATAACAGATCTTACAGAAAATGTTTTTGATTTAACAGTTTTATCTGCTGTTTCACTTTCCGAAGTTACAACTTTTTTAGGTTTGTTATTTTTTATTTTAGAATTTATGTATACAACTATAAGTACTACAAAAAGTAATAATGCTATAACTCCACATATAATAATTGCTGTTGTTAAAAAATTCTCACTTGGCATTTGTTTTTTCCTCCTCATATACATATATTTTCTTTCCTTTTGTCTTAAACTTTATTGCTCTTTTTATAATATCGTCTATGTTTTCTCCTCCTGTTTTTCTAGTAAAGCTAAATTTTTCTAAGTTGGGCATTTTTAAACTTCCAATTATAAAACCTATAAATGCAAATACAACTATCATAATTAGTCCAGCAAAACTATAACCCAATAATGATAGGACTATGTAGAATAGTAAAAATCCAATTAATCCTCCTGCTACTGTGTACAACATACTTTTTCCTGTGAATATAAATAGTATTCTACCTTCACCTTTTACATTTCTAGGTAAATTATATGTTCCCATAACTTTCTCCTCCTTAGTCTTAGTTCTATACAATTTATATTATATCAGATAATTTGATAAAAAGATACAAAAAAATAAAAAAAGTGCATAAAAATGCACTTTTTAATATAATTGTAATATTTCTGTAATATTTTTGTAATATTATGGGTTACCACCATCGGCTGCTCCTGCAATACTTGCTGTCATAGCAATTACCGCTTTAGCAATTGCTGATGCACCGAAAATTATTACAGCACCAACCAAATATGGTATCATTGTCTTTTTGTATTCTGCTTTTTCTGAAGCACTACCCATTAAGTATTTAATACCAATAATTAATAATACAATTACTGCAACAATTATACCAACTGTTGTAATAATATTAACTAAGCTAGCACCAACATTTTCTATTCCTGATGTGTCAGTATTTTGTCCACCTTCAAAAAGTCCTCCTACTGTCTCTTGATAGTCTTCTGCCGCCATAGAAATAGTAGAAAATCCCCAAACAAGGATTAATGCTATTAATATTATTGTTACTATTTTTACTGCTTTTTGCATATGTTTTCCTCCTTTTATTAATATTTTTATATTAATATCTCTATTTGATTAATGAGATAATTTTAATATCTAGTTATGATAATTATGCTTGCGACATTACCTCTATAACTAATTTCCATATTCCAAATGCTCCAAATGCCACTACACAACCTACTATATATATTATTAATGTTTCTTTTATTTTTGCTTTTTGATCTACACTTCCTGTAATAAACCTAATTCCTATAAATAGTCCCATTATAACAGCTACCACAATTGCAACCGCAAGTAAAATGTTATAAAGAATGTCTGACATTGACTCTAATTTTGAGTCATTTATTGTGTTTTGTAAACCTATACCTCCAGAATGCATAAAGTCATCTGCCCCATCCCATATATCAGATAATGACGCAGCTTTTACACAATTAGGTATTGTTACAAGCAGAACAAAAGCCAAAATTACAACAAACATTTTTTTTATGAATTTTGTTTTCATTTTTTCCTCCTTGCTACAAATCATTTAACTTATCTGCCATTTCCATAATTATTGGTATTAATTGTGATAGTGCAAAGAATATAAAAACACCTATTAAATACGGAATCATACTTTTCTTATAATCTGCTCTTTCTGATACACTCGCCGTCATATATTTTATCCCTAATATTAATAACGTAATTACTGTAACAACCACACCTATAACTCTTATTATAGTTATAATTGTTTTTGCAAAATCTGTTAACCTTCCAGCTTGATTTAATGCATTGTCGACTCCATCTGGTGTGTAATCTTCTGGTTCTAGTAAGCCAGTAGTTGTCGCCATCTTCACTCTGTCTACTACTTGGATTTCTGCTCCATATACAGGATAGCTCATATTTAAAATTACAAATATTAATAATATAATTATACTACAAATTGATACTTTTTTCATCTTTCCCCCATAAATACATTATAAATGATAATTTTTCCTTTTGCAATATAATTTTTTTATTTTTTGTATTTTTTGCGAAATTGTAACCATTTTGTAACATTTATGTAACATTTTCGTAATAAAATTGGGTAAAAAACAAACCGTAATAAAACATTTCTTTGTTTTATTGCAGTTTGTTTTTCCTTGCCATATTATTTTATTTTGGAATTTTTTATTTTAAGATTTAATTTCTTTTGTTGTTATTTTTTATTTTTTCTTTTGTTTCGTACTCTTTAGGTTTTAGTCTCTACGTTAATTATTATAATTTTGTTCTATATTAATTTCTATAATTATTGCTCTTTATTTTCTATCTTAATGCTTCTTTTTTTCTTTTTATTTTTCTTCCGCTTCTTTTTGTTAAATCTAGTTCAACTCTATAATATTCTGCTATAAGTTGATCTAGTTCAACACTTATCCTATATGTTTTTTCGTAGTCTTCACCTTTCACAATGCTATCGTTTAGCTGTTCTCTTAATTTGCATATTTCGTCATTTAACATAAAAACCACTCTCCTTTTTCCGTTTTTTCTTTTGTATATTTTTAAAATACCATATTTTTACATTTTAGTCAAGCGTTTTTGTTGGTTTTGAGCGTTTTTTGCCAATTTTCGTATTTCTTTTTTCGACATTTTTTTGCATATTATTTCAAATTTTTGCATTTAACCACAGACATTGCCATATTCTCCTTTTTTAATACTCTGTCTAATATGTTTTTTGTGTATTCTTTTGTAATACTATCATAGTTTTCTATATAATCAAAACTGTTAATTCCTTTGAATGTGTCTGCCAAAAACATTCTAGCTATATTACCTACACTATTATATTCTGCAACATAATCTCCATATATTTTTCTTTTTATTCTATTAAAGTGTTCACCAGTTAATCCTTCTTGTTTTAGTCTTTCTATTTCTGAAACTATTTTCTCTTTTACTTGTTCTGGATCTTTTGATTGCCCAGAGATTACTATGTGAGCATATTCGTCACTAAATTCATAATCCAAATCTGGTTGACCTAAAAGAGTACCATTTTCATATAGGTTTTTAAACACATCAGAGCTTTTGCCTATTATCATATTTAATAAGATTTCTATTGCTATGTGCTTATTTACAAGTTCTTTTTTGTCTGTTTTTTCTTCCGTATCTTTAAATCCTATTGCAAACATTGGTAGGCTAACTTCCATTTCTACTTCTTTATATTGTTTGTTTATCTCTTTTTCTTCTGGTGGATATATTCTTTTTATTTCGCCTTGTTCTTCTTTTTCTACTAATCTCTTTTTTATTTCTTCTAAAATTTCTTCTGGTACAAAATTTCCGCACACTACCATTACCATATTTGATGGGTTATAGAATGTATTATAACATTTATATAGAACATCTGGTGTTATTTGGCTTATAGATTTTACACTTCCTGCAATGTCTATTTTTATTGGATTATCTTTATACAAGCAATCCATTATATTCATGTATAGCCTCCAGCTAGGCTCGTCGTCATACATTTTTATTTCTTGTGCAATTATTCCTTTTTCTTTTTCTACGTTTTGGTCTGTAAAATATGGATGTTGCACATAGTCCATAAGCTCATCCAAACCTTCGTAAAAGTTGTCTGTACATTCAAATAAATATGCTGTATGGTCATTTGTTGTATATGCATTTGCATCTAATCCAAGTGCCATCAATGTGTCTAAGCTGTTTGTTCCATTTGGTTGTTCAAACATTTTATGCTCTAAAAAGTGTGCTACACCATCTGGTATAAAAACTTCTTCGTTTGTTTTTGGCATTATAAATCTATTGTCTATTGAACCAAAATGTGTTCCCCAGATTATATATTTCTTGTCCAAATTTGGTTTTGGTACTATTATTACTTTCATTCCGTTTTTTAATGTTTCTATATATGCTTTTTCTTGTATTTTTTTGCTTTCTAATATCTCCATTGTTTAATCAATCCTTTTTGAATTATTTAGGTTTTTATGGCTGTACCTATAAACCATAACAACTAATCACGTAAAAAATAAACCGTATTTACCTCTATATCTTTTGCTACTTCTTTTATATCTTCTTTCTTTACATTATTTATTTTTTCTAAATACTCGTCTACGCTAACAAACTTTTCTGATAATTCTTGTCCATAGTAATAAGTTATTTCTGTGTCTTGCTCTGCACTAATGCTTCTTATAGAAGAGATTATCAATTCTTTCGAGTTATTTACATCTTCGTCTGTAAATTCTCCATTTTTTATATCTTCTATTTGCTTTTCTATTGTTTTTAGTGCTTTTTCATAATTTGCTATTTCTATACCACATCTAATAAATATAGCATCTTTTTGTCTTCTATATGTTGAGCCTGCTGTATATGCCAAGCTTTCTTTTTCTCTAACATTTTGGAATAGTTTTGAGTTTGCTCCTCCTCCAAGAATTGCGTTATACACAGATGTAATATATCTTGCATTTTCTGTATTGCTATTTACCGAAAGGCCTATTACTAAATTACCTTGTCCTACTTGTTTATGCTCTTCTACTACATTTACGTCTTTTATATGCTTTGGTGTAACTTGTTCTTTGTATGGAACATATTTTGCATTTCTTTCTTTTAATTTTGCAATTTCTTTATTGCTTGTAATTATATTATTAATTTCTTCTTGCTCTATTTCGCCTGATGCAAATATATCTATTTTACATTCGTTTATCATTTGGTTGTAATATTGGTATAAAGACTCTGGTGTAATGCTTTTCAAGTCTTCAACATATCCGTATCTATATAGTCCATAAGGTTCATTTTTGAACATTTCTTCTACGCATCTTTCAAGCGAATATCTTCTTTTGTCGTCTATTTTTGATTCTATTATTTGTTTTAAGTTCTTTTTTTCGCTTTCTACATATTCGCTTTTAAAGCCATTGTTTTCTACTAATGGGTTGAATATTATATCGAATAATAGGTCTACACATTGTTTTGTAAGTTCTTCTTTAGTTGGTAGAAATTTTTCGTTTAATGCTTCTAAATAGAATTTCATTATATGATTATCTCCTGTTTTTTCTATTCCACAGTCAAATGATGCACCATACATTTCTTCTAACTTTTTACTTATTTGATCTTGTGATTGTATGTTATTTGTTCCTCTTCTTAAAACCGCTGTTAGTAATGCATTTTTTGTTACAGTTTCTCTATCTAGTGGCATTGCTATAAATACTGCATATAGGTTTGTTTTAAATTTGTTTGTTTTTATGTTATGAATTGTTATGCCCTCTTTTATTTTTGTTTTGTTATAGTTCATTTTTACTCACATTCCTTATTTTTATATTTAGGTTTTTATAACGGATGTACCTATAAACCTGTGTTTAAAGTAGTCTCGATTGTAGTTATATGCTTTTAAGTAGTCGCACGTGGTAGATATATGTCCTTAGTATTATACAATAATACCCAGAATTTATTCAAGAAAAAAGAGTACATTATGACTTTTTTATGTACATTCGACAATTTTTCATAATTACTCTTTTTTATTTTATATATTAAAATTTTCTTTTTCTAGCTGCCTCTGATTTCTTTTTTCTTTTTACACTTGGTTTTTCGTAATGCTCTCTCTTTCTGACTTCTTGCAAAACTCCATTTCTTGCGCATTGTCTTTTAAATCTTTTTAAGGCATCTTCTATATTTCCATTATTAACTTTAACTTCTGACATTTTATTCCCCTCCTTCCAGTATTACACGTATATGTGTTCAGTGTGGGATTTCATTTTGTTCCTTACTTTAACGAACAAATAATATTATAACTTAAAGCGTGGGGCTTTGTCAATACTAGAATTAATGTTTATTGCTCCTTATTTAATTATACATTTTTTATATATTCTTTATTTTTTGTTTTTTATTTAAAATTTTAATCAACTGTCTCATAATTTATTAAATCAATTTTATTTGATAGTAAGTTTTTGTCTGGGCTTATTGACTTTAATAGGTCTGTGCTTAAATATTTTTTGTTGTCGTCCGCAAATACTGTTACAATCGGAGCATTTTCTTCTTGCATAGTTTCTACTCCTGCAAGGAAATTTGCTCCTGAAGAAATTCCAACTCCTAATCCTAATTCTTTTGCTAATTTTCTTGACATATTTATTGCATCTTCGTCATTAATAAGAATGGTTTTGTCTAAAAGATTTTTTTCTAATAAGTCTGGGATAAAATCGTCTCCAATTCCTTCTATTTTATGGTTTCCTATTATTTTATTTTGTGATATTAATGGCATTTTATCTGGTTCTAATGCAACTATTTTTATGTTTTTGTCCCATTCTTTCAGTCTTTTTCCTATTCCCATAAGTGTTCCTCCAGTTCCAACTCCAGATACAAATGCCGATACCTTTTCTGGTAGCTGTTCTACTATTTCTTTACCTGTTGTTTCGTAATGAGCTAGGGTGTTATCTTTATTTGCAAATTGATTTGCTAAAAAACCTTGTTTTTGTTCAGCTAATTTTTTAGCTTCTTCCAAGCATTTTTTAAAGCCTCCATCTTCTCTTGATACAAGCGTTACATTTGCTCCAAATACTTGCATTAGTTTTACCCTTTCACTGCTTGCCCAGTCTGGCATAAAAATATACACTGGATGTTTAAAATATGCTCCAAATGCAGCAAGTGAAATTCCAGTATTTCCACTTGTTGCTTCCATTATTGGCATACCTTCTTTTAGCTCTCCTCTTTCTTGTGCTTTAGTGATTATATAATATGCTACTCTGTCTTTTATACTTCCTGTTGGATTGTATGATTCTAGTTTGGCATACATATATTGAATTTTATTTTCTATTTTATATGTTATTTTTATCATTGGAGTATTTCCTATATGTTTTAACATAATTTTTCCCCCTTTTATTTATTATATTAATATTTAGTATATCGTCGTTCCACTTATATGAATTATATTTTACCACAATTTTGGTTAAATTTGTTTCTTGATATATAATTTATTTTATATTATAATATATTAAATTTCGAAAAAGTATACAGGAGGTGTAGTTATGGATAAAGTTGCAATTTTTTCTGATGTACACGGTAATATAACTGCTCTTGAGGCTGTTATTGCTGATATAGAGAGTCGTGGTATTAATAAAATTTTTTGTTTAGGTGATAGTGTTTTAAAAAGTTGTAATTCTGATAAAGTTATAGATTTATTGCGTCAAAAGTGTGATGTTATTATAAAAGGGAATTGTGATGAGGCTATAACTAGACCTGATATTCCTAAGGGTAGATTTTGGACAAGGGATTTAATTGGTGAGGAACGTGCTGCTTTTGTATATAGTTTACCTGTTTCGTATGATTTTTATATGAGTGGTTATTTGATTAGACTTTTTCACGCTTCACCTTTTGGGTTGGATTATGTTTTTAATCCAATGTTTTCTAATAAGGATACAATCTATTCTGCAACAGAAATTCATAATCCAATGGATTTATTTGAAAATACAGAATTTATTGGTAAGAGTAAAAATGACCCTGTTCCAGATATTGTAGGATATGGTCACATTCATACTCCAAATATTTTTAGAATTCGTAATAAAACAATTTTCAACCCTGGTAGTGTTGGAATGCCAATCGAGATGTTAAATGATAATTTTTATGACAAAACTAATAAATTTTCTACGGTTGCTTCATATATTATACTAGAGGGAAAATTTGGTAGTAAAGAATTGTCTTCTATTAGTTTTAATTTAGTTAGGCTTCCTTATGATATAGAAAAAGAAATTGAATTACTACAAAATTCTAATCTACCAAGTAAAGAAAGACTAATACTTGAGTTAAAGAGTGCTACTAATTATGCCAATATGCACCTTAGGAATTAGGAAGATAACTTGCTATTATGTATTTTATTATGAGTTGAGCTTGATTTGCCAGTACTCTGCTTTTGTTACCTTAATTTTTTATTATTTTATTATACAAAAATCATATTTTTATATTTATTAAGATTGGAATGATATTTTATATGGATGATAATCTGGATATAGTTAAAAATTTATTAAAAAAATATAATCAAGAGCATTTGTTGCAATTTTACTCTGAACTAACAGAAAAGCAAAAGTCTAATCTTTTAAATCAGATTCTTGATATAGATTTTGAACAAATACTGTGTTTATATGAAAAGTCAAAACTTGATGTTCTTGATTCAACAGAAGAAGCTGAACCTCTTTATTATACTGATAAATCTAATCTTTCTGAAACTCGAAAGAAAACTTTATACAACTTAGGTACTAAGGCTATTAAGTCTGGCAAAGTCGGTGTAATAACTCTAGCAGGTGGCCAAGGTTCAAGGCTTGGTTTTAATGGCCCTAAAGGAACATTTTGTTTAGAGCTAACTCCTAAAAAATCTTTATTTGAGATTTTATGCGATTATATAAAAACTGCCTCTTCTAAATTTAAAGTAAACATTCCTTGGTATATAATGACTAGTACAAACAACCATTTTGAAACTATAAGTTTCTTTGAAAAGAATAACTACTTTGGCTATGATAGAACTAATGTAACATTTTTTACGCAGGGAAACTTACCTATTATTGATGTAAATGGAAAATTGGTTCTTTCTGACATACATAAAGTTCTTTTTGCTTCTAATGGTAATGGAAATTTGTTTTCGGCTTTAAGAAGGGCTAATCTTATATCTTCTATGTCTAGACAAAAATTACAATGGCTTTTTGTTGGTGGAGTTGATAATGTATTACTAGATCCATTAGATCCGATTTTTATTGGGTATACTATAAATTCAAAATGTGAAATAGGCTCTAAAACATTGTTTAAGGAATCGCCTACTGATACTTCTTGGATATTTGCTAGAAAATATGGTAAACCATCTATTGTTGATTGTGAGAACTTTGTCGAGCAATTATCTGAGATAAAAGATTCTAAAGGCAATTATTTGTATAGAGATGTTAATATGCTAGCTCATTTATTTAGTTTGAATGCAATAAAAAAAATGGCTAATATTGTTTTTCCATATCATAGAGCATTTAGAAAAAATGCATTTATAAACTATGAAGGTATGAAGCAAGTCCCAGATGCTCCCAATACATACAAATTTGAGCAATTTGTGTTTGATGCTTTTCCACATTTTGATAACATTGCTTTGCTTCGTGTTAGCAAAGAAGAGGAATTTGCTCCTATAAAAAATTTTAATGGGCCCTATAACCCTGAGATTGCTGCCCAAAAGTACGAGAAGAAGATGTTGCAAATGTTATAGTGTTTTATTATTTATACAGTATTAAGTTTATTAGCTGTGTGTTTTGCAAAACAAAGCACACAGAAACTAGTTTTTATATTAAGTTGTTAAAATCTCTTTTAGAATATATAATTTTTCTTAATTCCATTGCATTGTCTTTTACAATATAAAAAATCGTGTAATTATTTACATATATTCTATAATATGCATTTTTTCTTTTTTTAATTTCTGAATATTTTTTGTAACTTTCTGGGCTTTCACTTCTTTTTTCTATTTCTCGAACTACTTTTTTATAAAAATTTTCTGCCGCAATTTTATTATTTAATTTATTTACAAAATATTTTAAGATATTATTAAATTGATTAATAAAAGAAGAAGTATATCTAATTTCATATTTATGATTCTCCATCTATTATCCTCCTAGCCATTTCTTTCATTTCTTCGTGTGTATAGTATTTTGTGTTTGGATCTTCTGCCTCTCTATCTGCCTCGTCTAATGCTCTTTCAACATACTCGTTATATTCGGCATCACTCATTAGTTTCGAATATTTTTCTAAACTCATTACTACCATTGAACCATATCCATTTTTTGTTAAATATACCGCTTCGTCTTCTTTTAAAACTAAATCCTCTATTTCTGGATATTTGTTTCTTAAATCTGATACTGGTCTAATATTAATCATAATCTTTCACTCCTTATACAATATATTTATAAAATTTTATATTGTATGAACTCCATAATATAAAACTTATAGCGATATTGTTGTTTTAATTTTATCACTATTTTATCATTATTTTATTATTTTTGCAATATTTTATGCATTTTTTAGTACTGCATTCCTATAAGTTCATATGCATAGCTCTCATAATTTGGCATATATTTTTCTAATAAATCATAAAATTTTTTGCTATGTTTTTTTATTTTTAAGTGACAAAATTCGTGAAATATTATATATTCTACAATTTCTTTCTTATATTTTACTATATCAGGATTTATTATAATTTTATCAGCAAAGCATTTACCCAATGTCTTATCTATACGCATTATTTCATAGTCTTCTGGCGCAAATTTTAAAGTAGTTCTAACTTTTTCCATTATATTTTCTATTTCTTTTTTAGCTATTGCTTCATACATTTTGTCTAATAGTATATCTATTAAAATTTTGTTATCTACTTTTTTATATTTACTTGGTAAGCATATTTGTATTTTTTTATCTTTTATCTCCAAATTTGGTTTCTTTATATATTTATACATTACCTTTAAATCATAAGAAACTCCAAATATTTTAACTGTTTTTATTATTCCTTCATTATTTTTTCTCATTATACTTACCTCCATTTATTTATAATTTTTGTTCTGAACTTTTGTTCGGTATTATTTTATATTATATTTTTTACTTTGTCAATACTTTTACAAAAATTTGTTTGGTTTTTTTGAAATTTGACGTTAAAATTCACAGCCGTACTTTTTAGCGAAGTACTGTATATTTTTATTTTATGTTGGAGCGCTTAAGGTGGGGACCGACAAGTTTACAAACTGTTAACGACACCTTAATGGAGTTATACAGTTTGTACGCAGTTGGGGGCCGGAAACATAAAATAAAAATATACAGTACTTCGCTTTTATAATAAGCTGTGAATAATAACAATTTGACTATTTAGATATAAACTGTTACAATTATTCGTAATTAATAAGGAGGTAATAAAGTTAATAATGAAAAATTCGTTTTATATGTTAGCTGCTAATCCAAATAATAATAAATGGGAGCTTATGATTAAAAGAGAAGCTCCTTTATATTCAAGAAATAATGACCTTCGTTCTGATTTTGAGCGTGATTTTACTAGAATTATACATAGCAATGCTTACAGACGTTTAAAGCATAAGACTCAAGTGTTTTTTTCTCCTCAGAATGACCACATTTGTACTAGAATTGAGCACGTAAATCACGTTGAGTCTATTAGCTATACCATTGCGCATTATCTTGGACTAAATGAGGAGCTTACAAAGGCAATTGCAGTAGCACACGATTTAGGTCATAGTCCTTTTGGTCACAAGGGTGAAAAAGTCTTGAACTCTATTTGTGAAAGAGATTTAGGTAAATCTTTTTGGCACGAAAAAAATGGTTTGTTTTTTGTAGATAATGTAGAGCTTCTTGAAGATAGTGAAGGATGCAAGCAAAATCTAAATTTAACTTATGCTGTTAGAGATGGCATTATTTCTCATTGTGGAGAAATTGACGAAAATGTACTTAGACCTAGAGAGGAATTTATCGATTTAAGAACTTATGAATTTCCAAATCAATATGCTCCTTTTACTTGGGAAGGATGTATTGTAAAAATTTCTGATAAAATTTCTTATATTGGCAGAGATATTGAAGATGCCGTCACCTTGGGCATTTTAGATGCTCATTTGGATAAACTATATGATTTATTAGGTTACACAAGCGGAACTATAAATAATACTGTTATTATTAATAAACTAATTTATGATTTATGTTCTAATTCTTCTCCAGAAAAAGGTTTATGTTTTTCTGATGAGGCTTTAGAGCTTATGAATAAAATAAAAGATTTTAATTATACATATATTTATCAATCAGATATTTTAAAGCCTTCTGAAAAGTATTTTTCTGTTGTTATAAATCAAATTTATGATGTATTAAAAGATTGTTTTGATGGAGAAAATACTTTTGATAATTTAGATAATTTGAGGAAGTTTTATCCTAATTTAATTAATGGATTTACTGAATGGTTTTATAACTTTTCTGCAATTGGTGATAGAACTAATTTAAAAAATAGAATTTTATTTGACATACACAATCCAAATGATTTTTATTTTGCCATTGTTCTATATATATCTGGTATGACTGATAAGTTTGCAATGGATATGTTTAATGAGATTATTGGGTATTAGTAAATAAGAGTGTCCCAAAAGTTTAAGAACTTGAACCAAAGGGACACTCCTTTTTGTTCAAGTTCTTTTATCATATTTACAATTTATATTCAACTGGTTTATTTTCTTTTAAACTTTCTTGTACATCTAATATTCTTTGGTTTGAAGATCCTCTAAATTTTAATTTTAAGTCTTTTTTGTCTTCTTCAAATTTTCCATCAACTACTACGTCTATGTACTTTAACAATTCTTTTGTGGTATCACTTTGCTGTGCCATTTTTCCTACCACATCTTTTTCGAAATCAAAACCAGTATAGCACCATATTTTTTTATCTGGAAATTTTTCTTTTGCTTTTTTTACAAGTGGTAATAGTCCTGCTTGATTTGCTGGTTCTAATGGTTCTCCTCCAAGCAATGTAAGTCCTGAAATATAGTCGTGGTCTAAGTCTTTTAGTACTTCTTCTTCTTGCTTTTCTGTAAATTTATTTCCATAATTAAAATCCCAAGCACACTCGTTAAAGCAACCTTTGCAATGGTGATTACAACCACTAACAAATACAGAAACTCTAACTCCTTCTCCATTAGCCACATCTATTCTCTTAATATCTGCGTAGTTCATTTTCCAGTCCTCCTCTACAAATGCATTACTCTCTGTTTAATCTCCTTCGTCTTACCAGCATTCCAGAAATTCTCTCCCAAGTATCCGCAAGTTCTTCTTACAACTGTCATTTTTGAATGGTCTTTATTTCCACAGTTTGGGCATTCCCATTCATTATCGTCGTTTATTATTATTTCTCCGTCAAATCCGCATACGTGGCAGTAGTCTGATTTTGTGTTGAATTCTGCATATTGAATGTTATCATATATAAATTTTACAACAGTCTCTAGTGCATCTATATTCTTTTCCATATTTGGTATTTCTATGTATGAAATCGCTCCACCTGATGATATTTTTTGGAATTCACTTTCAAATGATAATTTTTCAAATGCATCTATCTTTTCTCTTACATCTACGTGATATGAGTTTGTATAATATCCTTTGTCTGTAACATCTTCAATTGTTCCAAATCTTTCTTTATCTATTCTTGCAAATTTGTAGCATAGGCTTTCTGCTGGTGTTCCATATAATGCAAATCCAATGTTTGTTTCTTTTTTCCATCTATCTGTTGTTTCTCTTAAATGTTTCATTACTCTTAGTGCAAATTCGTGTCCTTCTGGTGTTGTATGTGATACACCTTTCATTAGTTTTGTCATTTCATATATTCCTATATATCCTAATGATATTGTAGAATATCCACCATATAATAACTTGTCTATTTTTTCACCTTTTGGTAATCTTGCTATTGCTCCATATTGCCAATGTATTGGGCTTATATCTGAATGTGTTCCAACTAGTGCATAGTGTCTACACATTAAAGCTTCTTTACAAAGTTCTAGTCTTTCGTCTAATAATTTCCAGAATTTATCTTCGTCTCCATCTGCTATAATTGCTACTTGTGGTAAGTTTATACTTACAACACCTTGGTTAAATCTTCCTTCAAATTTGTAATTTCCATTTTCGTCTTTCCAAGGTGATAAGAAGCTTCTGCATCCCATTGGGCTAAATACGTTACCTTCATAGTTTTCTCTCATTTTTTTAGCTGAGATATAGTCTGGGTACATTCTCTTAGCTGAGCATTTTACTGCAAGTTTTGTTAAGTAATCATATTCTCCACCAGTTAAATTGTTGAATTCGTCTAATACATATACAAGTTTTGGGAAGGCTGGTGTTACATATACTCCTGCTTCGTTCTTTATTCCTTCGTATCTTTGTCTTAATACTTCTTCTATTATCATTGCATTTTCTTTTATGTATGGGTCGTCTTTTTCTAGGTGTAGGAATAATGTTACGAATGGAGATTGTCCATTTGTTGTCATTAATGTATTTATTTGATATTGTATTGTTTGTACTCCTGATTTTAATTCTGCTCTTACTCTGTCTTGTACTATGTCTTCTATTACTTTTTCGTCTAATTTACCTTTGTATTTTTCTTCTATTTGTTTTTTGAATTTGTCGTAGCTTTTTCTTAAATATTTTCCTAAATGAATCATATCAACAGATTGTCCACCATATTGGTTGCTTGCTACTGCTGCAATAATTTGTGTTGTAACTGTGCATACAACTTGGAAGCTTTTTGGACTTTCTATCATTTTTCCATTCATTACTGTTCCATTATCTAACATATCTCCTATATTAATTAAGCAGCAATTGAATATAGGTTGTACAAAGTAATCTGCATCGTGGAAATGTAAAACACCTTCTGCATCTGCTTTTGCTATTTTTTCTGGTAATAATAATCTTCTTGTTAAATCTCTTGAAACTTCACCTGCTATATAATCTCTTTGTGTTGAAGCAAGCATTGTATTCTTGTTTGAGTTTTCTTCTGCTAATTCTTTGTTATCATTTCTAATAATTCCAAGTATTGTTTCGTCTGTTGTATTTTGTTTCCTTACTAATGCTCTTGTATATCTATATACTATATATTTTTTTGCAAGTTCGTACTTACCTATCTCCATTAGTTGCTCTTCTATAATATCTTGGATATCTTCTACAAGCATTCTCTTTTTATTTAATTCTTCAATATGATTTATTATTTCTTTTATGTCTTCTTTTGTAGCTCTTTCAGCTGCTTTTACCTCTCTATTTGCTTTTTCTATGGCAATTTGTATTTTAGCCCTATCATAGTCTACGGCTCTACCATCTCTTTTGATAACTTTCATTTTACATTTCCTCCCCCTGTTTAAGTTATGCTCTTATTATATCCCTTTTTTTTGTTTTTTCTGTTGCATAAGTCACATATTATGAAAGTTATATTTTTCGACTTTTTTTGCTTTAGAGTCAGTAGCTTTCCTTTTCCCCAAAAAATATATTACATTTTTGTTACAATTTTTTGTCGCTGTTTTCTTGCTTTTGAGTCTTGTTTCCGTTATAATTGTTTTATGTTTATAGAACATAATAAGTAATAAAAATAATTTATTAAACTAATATACATAGTTTAGACAATAATTAATTTTGTGCTTTGGGGAGGAACATCCAAAAATATGGCTAATGACTTTAAACTTGATAATTTTATTTACAGCTTTTCAAATAATTGTAAAAAAGTACAGAAAAAAACTTTTGCCAAAAATCAAATAATTACATCTTACATTCAAAAGCGTAATCAGCTATGTATCTTACTTAATGGCAAAGCTGATTTGGTAAGATATGATTTGAATGGTAATAAGACAATAGTTGAGCATTTTGCTAAAAATGCTTTATTTGGTGAGGTTTTTTATAAGGTTACAACAAATAATGAATTATTAGTTGAAGCAAAGTCAAGTTGTACAGTCCTATTTTACATTTATGACGAATTAAAAGAGCAATGTAATAATGGTTGCAAGTTTCACGGAGTTTTAACAGAACATTTGCCAGAATTAATTTTAAATAAAATTACTGATTTAAATACAAGAATCGAGCTTCTTACTCAAAGAAGCACACGTGATAAATTACTTACCTACTTTTCTTTAATATCTACAAGAAAGCTTTCAAAATCATTTGAACTGCCATTATCTTTAACAGATTTAGCAGACTATTTAAGTGTTGACAGAAGTGCTATGATGCGAGAGCTTAAGTTATTAAAAGAAGATGGATTGGTAGATAAGATTGGCAATAGAATTATTTTATTGTATGAGTAAGTTGGGCACACATCCCCATAAAGTAAGATTTTGATGTTTTTCACATTGTAATATTTCTAATTTTTTAAATTTTGGTACCCATACTAACAAATTCCATCCAGAAGCTTCTACTACTTTACTGCTTTCTGTAAATTGTGATTTAAATTTATCATAACTTCCAAAGTCTGTATTTATTTGTTTCATAAGCTCTACGCTTGGACTGGTTGGTACTGCTGGACCCATATTAGTAAAAAACAGTTCGTGAAGTATTGCTCCTGAGCCAAAAAAGCTTAAATCTTTTTCTAGGCATTTTATATTTTCAAAATTATTTTCTTCCCTTGCCTTTTTTAGTTTTTCTTCTGTTTTATTTGTATTGTTTACATATCCAGCATACAAAATATCATAATGCAAAACTAGCGTTTCTTTGCTGTAATATGGTTCTAATGCGTTTAGTGGATATGGTAAGTCTATTTTATTAACCATTTTTATCCTCCTTTGGTATGTTTGTTATGATATAGAAAAAAGCATTTGGAATATCATAAAATAATGTTTTACTATTTTATATTATATTCACAAATGCTTTTTTTATTCTTTTAATAAGGCTTATCTATGTAGGGCATTATCTGCCTCCTCCACCTCCTCCGGCCACCGGCCTCCGCCGCCTCCGCCAGAGAAGCCACCTCCACCACCTGTTCCAGATGAGTATGACGTTGACATTGACGAGCTTACACTTCTACTTATACTTGAAGAAAAATTACTATGATACATAAAATACATATATGTAGAAGTATTTACAGAACTTAGTTCGTCTATGTTTGGATAAATTGTTTTTAATTGTTTTAGAACTTTATCCGAAATTCCAAATGCGGTAGCATATACTAAATAGTGCTCCCACACTTCTATTGCAGGTACTTCTTTTTCATTTAATAATGAAAAGTCTTCCATATATTTTTTTAGGCCTTTCCATTTTTCTTTTTCATTAATACCTTTTTGTGTAAGTACATTTATCCTTTTTCTAATCTTTAGACATAGTATTCCATTAATTAGCAAAATTGCAGCTAGTGGAAATGCCCAGCTAAATGTCATAAATGCGCCAAAGAAATATGCACCACAAATATTACCGTATTTTTTATGTTCTTCTTTTGCTGTTTTAGTGTATTTTCCATCTTTTAATAATTCATTTTCTATATCTTTTTCAGTTTGCTTTATTAATTTCTGAACTGAAGACGAATGTGAGGTAATATATTTTTCTAAATCTTTTATCTCTATTTCTTTTTTTGATTTATATGCATTACTTATAAAGTTTAGTATTGCTTGTTGTTCTCTTTTTAGAGAATCGTCTATTCTTTTTACCTTTATTATATAAATTTTTTCTTTCTTTTTATCTTCTTTCTCCACTCTTAAATCTAAACAGCCTTTAAGCTTTAAGTCTAGTATTGTTGCAGAAAATATTTTTCCAAATTTGCTAGTAAAAGAATTATATGGTTCTTCCAGTATATATACCGCTTCTCCAGGGGTTGTATTTTTTTCTGGTAATTCTCTATAATATTCCAATTCCTGTTCTGGTTTATATTTTTTTATGCTTTTTAATTTTTTTACATACTTTATTGTTTTTATCAAGAATACAATTCCTACTATTACTGTTATTAATAAAAATATTCCTGCAATAACGTCGTCTTTTATTTCTTCCCATTGTCTTCTAGCGTTTGCCTGATTAGCCCATTTGGTTTCTTCTTTTACTACTTCTTCATATCTATCTTCATTATATGTCCTGTTTGTATTAGTTATCATATCCTTTGGAAATAGGCTTCTTACTTCTACATATCTGCCAGAAATAAAATTATTTACTTCAAATGTTATCTCATTTAAAGCTGTAACATATATTTCTCCATTTAAGTTTTCCGTGTGTCCCCACACTTTTATGTCGTCTAAATTATTTGCATCTTCCGGTAAAATAATTGTGCCTGTTATTTCGTCTGCATCTATTTCAAAGTTCTCTCCTACAAATTGCCAATATAATTCTGCATAGTCATTATATTTAGCAATTGCATCCTTTACGGTATAGGAAATTTCATAAGTTCTTCTGTCAAAAGTATCATCTAACCCTACTCCCCAAGCAATTTCAAATTTTCCTTTTGAATTTACTAGTCCATAATAACAATCTTTTGTTACGTGATACATTTCTTCATTTATGTCTGTAAATTCTTTGCTTGTTCCATCTGTTATTTCTTTTACTTTTACATTTGTTATTTCTGAGAATTTATCCTCGTCCATCTCAAATGTTTTGTACAATGTATTTGTGTACCTTATGTCTATATCCCAAGTTTCTACTACGTCCATACTTCCATCTGGATTTATTGTGGCTTTAAAATCAAGTGCGTTTAAATTTAGGTATGAGCCAACTGCATTAGAATACGTTGAAAATTGCATAAGTAGCACAAGTACTATAAATATTAAGATAACAATTTTTTTTATTCTTTTTAGCATACCCCTTCTCCTTTTCTAATTTTAATTCTATATATTTTATATATGAATTTTTTATAATTATATCATATAAATTTAGAATATTTTACTATTTTTTTGCATATAATTATATTAATAAGATTTTTATACAAATTCCTCTTCTAGTATTGACACATTCGTTTTAAAGTAGTATAATTAATTTTGTTGATACATCGCGGGGTGGAGCAGTTGGCAGCTCGTTGGGCTCATAACCCAAAGGTCGGAGGTTCGAGTCCTCCCCCCGCAACCAAATTGAATTTTTATTTAAGAGGATGTTCCTAAAAACATTCATATAAAAAGATTTTACTAGGAATAGTAAAATCTTTTTTCTATAAGATAGATTTTGTTTTAAAATTATTGTTAATAACTTTTAGTGTATTATAACAATTTTATATAAAGGAGTGTGTTTTGTATGATGTATCCGTATGTAAAATATTCTGACGGCACAGAAGTCGTTTTTTCCAATATATATATTGACAATGGACAAGAATGTATTGATGTTCATTTTGAAAGGCCTACCGAAAATGGATTTGACTCTGTTAGAATAAAATTACCTACTTATGAAGTAACTGTTTGGGAAGGTAATTATACTGATGAAGAAATTGAGTTCTTTAAGCAAGTAGTCAAGAATAGTTCCGATCTATTTTATAAATATGCCAAAGAGGGAGGTCTTAAATTTGCCTAGTATTTTTGAAAGTAGCCCAAACCATACAGTTGTATGATTGGGCTTTGTTGTCATTCTAATAAGCTATTTTAAGTTTAATCAACACCTCCATATTTATGATTGAAATCAATCATAAATGGCTGAAATTTTCTCTTCAGCCTCCGAATCTGAGTTGAACTGTAAATTCTGCAAGAGAATAGCAGTTCACAATTATCTGTTTGATTAAGATTTATTACCCTATAATGAGCAAAGCTCATATAGTCTGGCTTTTTAGTTGCCAGATAAACCTCATCTCCAACATTCAGTTCATAAGATTCTTGGTCGTGAACCGTTATGTTGTTCGAGATCACCCATATATTCCTGTACGATGTACAGAAATTTTGCAACACCAACTTATTTTCTTCTCTTCTGGCTGGCAAAAGAGTAATAACTCTCTTTGGATATTCTTTGAACTCTTTTTGGGGTTGAGTTTCACTTTGTACTTCCTGTGCTTTTAGAGATTCACTCTCTTCCTTTTTCTTTTTGAGTTTCTCTTTATTTCCCTCAAGCTGTTTAATAATGCGTTTAGCAACCCTAGGGTGCTTTTCCAGACTTGTTTTAACTTGCATTTCAGACAGTCCAAGTTCTTTTCCAATTGCGGTGATTGAAGTTACCGGCTTCGTGTTTACGATCATCCGGATATACTGGTAATCTCTTTCAATTTCTTTTGATGTTCTTCTCATAATTTTTTCCTCTTCTTCTCATTTGTAAATTTATGGGTGAATGATTAATTACTTAAACTATCTCCTTCTTTCTTTTAGCTCAATTCGAGCTTATTTGGCATAAATTGACATAATATGCCTATAATGCAATTATAGCACAATCTAAATGTTTTGTAAAGTTTTTAATATGTTCAAATTTTGACAATCTTTTTTATTATTTACATCTCTATCTCTATTATTAAATCACCATTTTGATATTTTGCCAGAATTTTTCCTCCATTTAGTTCAATTAATTGTTTTGCAATTGAAAGTCCTATTCCAGTGGACTTTTTAGCATTTTCCACTGTAAAATATCTGTCAAAAATTTTTTGTACTGTTGTTGCATCTAATGATTCTGCTTTATTTGAAAAAGTTATTTTTCCGTTATCTTCCAGTTTTACTTTAAAATTTCCATCACTATATTTACTTACATTTGAAAGAATGTTCTCAAACACTCTAGTCATTGTGTTTTTATCTATGTTTCTATATATTTTTTCTTTGCAGATGTCAATTTCTGGGACTATATTGTTAGCTTTAAAAATGCTATAAAAGCTTACTAAAGTTTCTTCTATAATTTCGTTTATGCTGTGTGTCTCTTTTTTTATATGTGTAGGTGTGTCCATTATTTTTGAATAATTAAATAGTTGCTCTGTAAGCAGTGTTAGATCATTTGCTTTTCTTTCTATTATTTCTAAATATTTTTGTTTTTTATGTTCATCTGCTTCTTCTTTAATCAAATCCATATATCCAATTATTCCAGTAAGCGGAGTCCTTATGTCGTGTGAGATATTTGTTATTGTTCTTTTTAATTCTTGATTTCCATTCTGGTATTGCAATTTCTGTTTTCTTAAATCCTGAAGATTTTTATTTAGTATTTGAGCAATTTTTCTAATATCTTTATCAGAGGTAGATATTGAAATTAAATTATTTGTATCTTCTTTTAATATTTGTTCTAATGATATTTCTATTTCTTTAAGGGATTTTTTCATTAAGTACAATTTAATCAAAAGATACAAAATTGCAATTCCAAGAACTGCAATTATTATAAAGACTTTAACATTCATTAATCTTACCTCCTTATTTATAGCACAACAATTAACACTCTATAACTTTACTTCAATTCCTTTTTACTAAACAAATATATCCCTACTAAATTTACAATTACAATAAATGTAATCGAATATGCCGGCATCTGATTCATATATTCTGGTTCTGCATTTGATATTTCTCCGGCTTGAGCTTGTGGTAAGAACATATAAATAGTTCTTGCTATTTTTATTTTTTGCTCTCCTGGATAGCTATAATTTGGTTCTTGGCTAACGATTGTTCTAACTCCGTTTTCGTCAGTTGAATAAGTATAATGATATGGTTCTTGATTTATTACCAATGATAGAGAACTGCTTAGTATGAACATTCCTATAAAAAGGAGTATACAAACTGTTGTAGATATTGTTATTTCTGAACATAGCATTGTTATAAAATTAAATAATGAGCAAAATGCTATTATAACTAGCACTGCATTTACAATGTTTAATACTATCTCAGATGTAGTCATTTCCGGAAGTCCTTTTGTAGGTATTCCTACAATTAAAATTATTGCTGTATAAATTATTTCGCATAGTATTGATGTTACAATGCATACAATAAGGTTTGATAGATAAATAGATGTTCTGCTATGACCGTACTATTACTTTATTTCTTAGTATTCCATCAGAGTATTCTTTTCCAACAAATATGCTAACAAATATTGAAATAAGTAATCCTATAAAAGTTAAATACTGGTTTATAAGTCTTTCCATTGATACATTGCTAGATTTCAACATAAATATTGCAATTCCTATGCTCAAAAATATAAATAACCAAAACATAATATCTTTTTTTAGTCTATAAAAATCTGCTTTTAATATTTTATACATTTTCCCCACCTCCAATTAGATTTATATAATAGTTTTCTAGTGATTCTTCTTTTTCTTGAAATTCGTCTATTACACAATTTCTATTTGAAAGTGCTATTGCAAGTTCCGAAATATTCATTTTGTCATATATATTTATTATTTTATCTGATATTACTTCATACTGAATGCCTTTTTCTTCTAAATATTTAACACATTCTTTTTCGTTACTTACTTTTATTTCGATTTTTCTTTTACATTTTTGTTCTAGGTCTTGTTTACTTATTTCTTGAATGATTTTTCCTTTATTTACGAACCCATAGTGTGTTGCAATTTTGGATAACTCGTCTAAATAGTGACTTGATATTAAAAATGTAATTCCTTTTTCTTTATTTAATTTTAATATTAATTCTCGTATTTGTATAATTCCTTCTGGGTCTAGCCCATTTATTGGCTCGTCCAATATAAGAATATCTGGATTTCCTACTAAGGCTATTGCTATTCCAAGTCTTTGTTTCATTCCTAAAGAAAAGTTTTTTGCTTTTTTATTTCCTGTTTCTGCAAGGTTTACTAGTTTTAATATTTCGTTTAGATTATCATAATTTGGTAAACCAACAACTTTGTATTGTTCCTTTAAGTTGTCCTCTGCTGTTGCATCAAGCCAGATTGATGGGGTTTCTACAATTGCCCCCATTCTTTTTCTTGCTTTTATTATTTTTTTGTCCGTATTTGGAATATTAAAAATAGTATATGTTCCACTTGTTGGCTTTTGCAAGCCACATATTAATCGTATTAGAGTTGTTTTGCCTGCTCCATTTCGCCCAATTAGCCCATATATAGCTCCTTTTTGTATGTGCATAGATAGATTGTCAACTGCTTTGACCTTTTTATATTTTTTCTCTAAGTTTTGTGTTTCCAAAATATATTCCATAACTTCCTCCTTTTCTTTTTATTCTAATACAAAATAGTTAAGAAATTGGTTAAGGATTTAGTTAAGATTTAGTTAAGATTTTTAGACTAATTTGTAACCTATGCCCCACACTGCTTCTATATATTCTTTGTCAGTTATTTGTCTAATCTTTTTCCTTAGGTTGCTAATATGAACTTTTATAGAATTTTCGTCACAGTCCATAGTGTCTAGGCTTATTAATTCTAATAATTTTGTTTTTGTTACAACCTTATTTGAGTTTAATAACAGTTGCTTGAGTATTGCATATTCTGTTTTTGTTAAGTATATTTTCTGATTTTTAATGTAAAGTGTTTTTCCGTCTTGTTCTAAAAGCATATCTTTAAATTTTAATTGATTTTGCTTATTTTCATTTACTGCTATTCTTAATTGGACTTTTACTCTTGCCAATAATTCTTCTGCTTTAAATGGTTTTGTTATATAGTCATTTGCCCCTTCTAATAGCACATTTACTTTATCCTCTGTTGATGTTTTTGCACTTATTACAATTATTGGAATGTTTTTTTCTCTTTTTATTATTTCTTCTCCGCTTAATCCTGGTAGCATTAGGTCTAACAAAATTAAGTTTATATTTTCTTTCTCTAAAATCATTAATGCTTCTGTTCCGGAATATGCATCAAATATTTTATAGTTCTCTTTTTGAAGAATTTCTTTTATTATGTTATGAATATCTGTGTCATCCTCTACCACAAGTATGTTTTTTACGATACTTATCATTCCCTTCTATTATCATATTTTACTTTGTAATCACACTATACTCCCCAAATTCTTTTACTTGTAAGTTTTCGATTCCTTCTACATCTTTTATTTCGTCTGTTTTTGCAATAATTGCATCTTGATTATCTATGTTTTCTATAATGTTTTCCAATTCTGTTTGATCTGTTACGCATTTATATTCTTTACCTGTCCTATTTTTTCTGTCTCTAATATATATATTAATGGTTTGGTCTCCCACAATGTTAGTGTAGGTAAAGTCTTCTTTTCCTTCAAGTGTGTCTATATAGTTTAGTCCTACAATAAGTCCTCTTGAGAAGCAAATAGAGTTATCTACTTGTTTTGCGAAATATACATTAAAGTATATAATATATGATATAAATAGTATTGCATATATTGCTATAATAATAGCTTTGTATGCCTTTTTGTTTTTTACTTTTTCGTAAATTACGCAAATACCATATATTGTAAGAAGTACCATTACGTACCATATTAAGTTTAATCTATTTACATTTGCATTGTTTATTAATATTCCTGTTAATACACCTATTCCAAACCACATAACCATTAAGTATACAGCAAATTTATTTTCTGGTTTGATTTCTTTTTTTATTGCTTTTACTATAATATCTACAATTGCAAAAATTATAAATATTATTGATATATGATAGACTGTACCAAACACAGGCGATTCATTCCAAGCACATCCGTCATATTGACCTATTATTACAGATACTGTTGATACTATGTTATTCCATAGTTGATGCAAGATATTGTCTGAGAAGAATAACATATCTTGTGTTCTTGATAATGTTTCATAAAATGGTATTGTAAATCCGAATATTTGTATGGACTCATTTGTTTTAAATAAATTTATTGCAAACATAGTTATAATTGGCCAAGCAAATGCTAAAAACGCTATAATACAAATTATTAGTTGTTTTATTTTTAAGTGTTTTTTTACCATTAGATAAATTGCTGTTACTACCAAAAAAATTGGTACAAAATATATCGCTATTCCGTATCCATATAAACTTAGTGCAAAGAATATCATAGATATGTACAAAATCCAGTTTTTCTTTTCGCTTACACCTCTGTATAAGAAGTACATAGCAAATAGCAAGAAATGTGGAAACATATTGCAGTCTAAAGCCCATAGTGATTGTAACATTTGCCAAGGCATTATAAGTACTGCAATAAGTCCAATTTTTGCGATTGTTTTATTTTTTGTCATTCTTTTTACCAAGTCATAAAAGACAAATATTGCTACTATGCTTACTACCAGCATTGGTAATCTTATTGCAAATGTTGAATATCCAAATATTTTTATACAAAGTGCCATAAGATAAACTAATATGACACTTTGTCCACCCCAGCCAAGTAAATATACTGGGTTTTGTATTCCGTTGTGGTCTCTGCCCGTTTCTGCAAGTTCTTTTGCATCTATTGCTGTCATAGCTTCGTCACAGTTCATTTCTTGTAAAGTAGTTGGCCAATTTATTATTTTTAGAATTAATATTATAATTACTAGTACAATAAAAAGTATGTTATATATCTTCTTCTTTTCCATTGTCTAAAAGTTTCCTTTCTTGTGACTTACTCCTCTACATCTGCCTTCCATAATCCGTGTTTGTTACAATATGCATATAGTGTAGCTCCTTTAATATATGGGAATCTACATTCTGCATTTTGTTCTGGATATAGTTTTACAGTGCACTCTTTGTTATCTTTTACTAATGAAATCCACTCTATATAATGCTCTTTTTCCATTACGTGATTTACTTTTACTATTATTTCGTCCCCCGAAACTTCATAAGTTGGAATGTGTTTTTCTACTGCTGCATCTACTGAATTTGGAACCATAACTTGCATTGGCTCGTTACAACAAACTATTCCACATCCCTCACAATTGCAATCCTCAATAACTTTTACTATTGCACCACAATGTGTGCATTTTTTAATAACTAATTCGTTTTTCATTTAAAATCATCCTTTCTTTTTATAAATCGCTACTATTATATCATAAGTTTTTAATTTATACTATTGATTTTGGGCAAAATAAAGTACTGCAAATGTTAAAAGTTACAGCTATGTTTCTTTTCAAAGCAATGTATATTTTTATTTTATGTTAGTGTACTTAATGCAGGAACTGCTAAGTTTCAAACTGTGATTTTATCTTTTATTTCTTCGTATTTTGCATCTCCTATACCTTTTACATTTTGTACATCTTCTATTTTTTGAAAATTGCCATTTTCTTCCCTATAATCAATTATTCTTTGTGCTATTGATGGACCTATTCCAGGTAATTGGTCTAGCTCACTTTGAGTTGCTGTATTAATATTCACTTTATTTTCTCCTTTCAAATTATTTGAAGAACTTCCTTCACTTTCAGTATTTCCAGTTGCACTAATAATATACTCTGAGATTATTTCATTTTTGTTTGGTATATATAATTTTTGTCCATCTTGCAGTTGATATGCCAAATTAATTTGTGAAAGATCTGCATTTTTTGTTTCCCCTCCTGCTTCTTTTATTGCATCTGCCACTCTTGAACCTACTGGCAAATATATTAATCCTTCCTTTTTTACTTCTCCTGTAATATGTATGGCAATTTTTTCTGTTTCTTCTTGATCAATATTATTTGAACTTGATGCATTTGCGTTTATTGTATTTTGACTATCTTTATTATTGTCATTTATATTATTTTGACTATTTGCATTATTAGAGCCATTATTTTCTTCAATGTTATTGGATTTTTCAGATTCTTCTTCAATTACTAATTCGTCTAAGCTCAATTTTCCATAACTATTTTCGGTTATTAAAAAAATTATAAAACCTATTATTAAGGCCACAACTAAAACTATTGAAATTATTATTTTCTTTTTATTATCCAAATTTATTTTTCCTCCTTTTTTACACAAAAACCTATTGAATTTTTACTCATTTTAGAGTATAGTAGTATATATTTTTTATTATACTATTATAATGGGGGGTTCTATGAAACAACTTAAAGCAGTTGTCATTTTTACTATTATTTTTATTTTGCTTTTTTTGCCAATAAGTACAGTATTGGCCACTGATATAGATAAATCAGATTATAATCCTGACAATTTAGAAACAAATTCTCCTTCCGTACTTTTGATGGATGCTAACACTGGAAAAATCTTATATTCTAAAAATGCTTTTGAAAGATGTTATCCTGCTAGCACTACTAAAATTATGACCGCAATTTTGACTTTAGAAAACTGTAAATTATCTGATGTTGTTACTGTAAGTCATAACGCAATTTTTTCTATTCCTGTTGGATATTCACACGCAAGCCTGCAAGAAGGAGAAGAACTTACCGTTGAGCAATTATTAAATGTTTTGCTTATTCCTTCTGCTAATGATGCGGCAGTGGCTCTTGCAGAGCATATTGCTGGTTCTGTAGAAGCTTTTGCAGAGATGATGAATAATAAGGCTAAAGAAATTGGATGTCTAGATACTCATTTTGTTAACCCTAATGGAGTTCACAATGACGAACATTATTCAACTGCTTATGATTTAGCTTTAATGGGTAGATATGCAATGCAGTTTGACGATATTATGAGAATTGCAACAGTAAGTCAATATACTTTGCCTAAAACAAATAAATATGATAAAGAAGATAGAATTTTTAATTCGACTAATGGTTTAATTACTAAAAATGGAAATTATTATTATCCTAATGCAACTGGGTTAAAAACAGGATATACTGATAAATCTGGTTATTGCATAGTTGCAACTGCTTCAAAGAGCAATGTAAATTTACTAGAAGTTGTTCTTGGTAGTGATTCTATTGAAGAAAGATATGAAGATTGTACCAAATTATTTGATTATGGTTTTGAGAATTATTCATATAAAAATTTGGTAACTGCTAATTCAGTTGTTGATACAATAGAGGTTGAAGGTGCTACTAAGGAGACTAAGTCTTTGAATGTACTTTCTAAAGATGGTATTGATGTTTTGCTAAAGAATAATGTTAATACCTACAATCTTTCTCCTACAATTAGTATTAACTCTGATTTAAAAGCTCCAATTGCAGAAAATGCTGTTATTGGTACATTGTCTTATGAAATTGATGGAGAAGTATATTCCACAGATTTATTAGCTGCTAATGCTGTAACTTCTTCAAATTTTGAAACAATAGTTTTTAGAGTTTTATTAATATTTTTGATTTTGTATTTATTGGTAGTTATATTAAAGAAAATAAATAAACCTAAAGATAACTCAAATTCTAAATCTTTTAAACATAAGAAACCAAAAAGGGTTAAATCAAAAAAAGGTGGAAGATACAAATTTACACAAATAAATGATTTTTTATAATTATTTTATTCACAGTAAGCATTTAGCTTACTGTGAATTTTAGTATAATTCATACTATTCTTTATATGAATTTAATTTATTATAACCATTTTCAACTATATACTTTAAAATGATTTTTAATAATCTGCTCCTATTATTATTGTTACATCCGTTGTTCTTTCTGAACTTCCTGTTGTAACATATTCAGTTTCGGCAATATCTTGTAATTCATTTAACAACGATTCTTTTACATCTTCTTTAGCTATAATTGTTGTGCTACTTGTAGCAGAAGTATTACCGGTTTGTGTTACAGTATATCCTGCGCTTTCAAGTTTTGCTACAACTTCGTTTAGATTATTTGTGTCTCTGGTACCATTTAAAACTTCTATTGTAATGTCTTTTATTTCTGGTTCACTTGTTGTTCCTTCACTTATTGTGTTTTCGTCTATTGTGTTACTATCTACTGTATTACCATCAACTGTATTTGTGTCTTCATTGTCCTGTTCAGGCTCTATGTTGTAGAATAATTTATTTATTACATCTGGTACTTCGTCTTCATATACTGTGTAAATCCAAGTTCCTGTTACTGCTGCTTGTTCAGATATTCCTGGTAATGTATCTGTTTTTAAATTGTCTACATTATATTCGAAAACATATGGAACATAGTCTTTTATTGCATCAAAATTCAAATTTGTTTCAACATACTGTTCTGCTATGTCTAAAAAGCTAAATACTGTGTTTATATCCATATTTTCTATTGTTTGTCTAAGTAGTTCTTTTAAGAATTCTTTTTGAGTTCTCATTCTTCCTAGGTCTTCCATACCATATTCATATGGATATGTTGTACCATCTGAATTATGTCTAAATCTAACTAATTGCTCTGCTTTATCGCCATCTAATAATTGATATCCTGCTTTTAAGTCTATGTATAAGTTTTGTCCTCTATCTGTATAATGCATATCTATTGGTACATCAAAATATACTCCGCCTATTTCGTCTACTAATACCTTTAGTGCTTCAGTATCTACTTTTAAATAATATCTAACATCAATTCCAGTAATCTCTCTTACATCTTGTAGTAAGTTTTCAACTCCTGTTTGATATATAGCGTTTATTTTATCCATTCCTCCAGCATAATCTTTGTTTTGTCCTACAAATGTATCTCTTGGAATAGAAAGCATTGCAGCTTCTTGTGTTTTTGGATCATAAGATGCTAAAATTATTGTGTCTGTTAAATTTTGGCTTTGTCCTAATATTAAGCAATATAATTTATCTAATCTATTTACAGTATCATTATCGTGACCTAGACTTGTTTTTAGTATTCCTGTGATGCCTCCTCCATTTTGTTGTACTTTAACCATAAAGATAGCAACAGCAATTAATAAAATTAGTAATATTACTAAAAACACTTTTAAAGCAATATGTTTCTTTTTTTTCTTAGTATTATTTATCATATTTTTATTTTTTTCTTTAGCTTGTTTATCCAAAATAATTCACTCCTATTTTTCGTAATATAAATATGATTATACTAAATTTTTTTCCTAATAGCAACATTTTATGTCATTTTTTTATATTTTTATACTATTTAAAATATGATTTTTAATAATAGGTTATTATTATACATTAAGCTTCCTAAAATTGAACTATCTATTGCTTCTGATAAAGTTCCATTTGTCATTGGAGCTACAAATGATATTATTGCAAGTATTACATAAACAATTATTAACGCTTCTAATAGTCCATATATAATTCCACCTAGTTTATCAAATTGTTTGATTACCGGCAATTTTGCAATTAGTGAAGTAATGAATCTTAAGAATATTAATAATATTCTTGCTATCATAAATAATGCAATCCAAGTACCTGCTTTTACTATTGTTTGTGCTACATCTGTTGCTGTACTATCTACTATTGATTCTTTTGCATCATCAGCTGCTTGTTCAACTTTTTCACTTATATAATCTGTTATCGCTTCAGGCATTTTGCTTTCTTCAGTAGAACTAGATTCCTCTTGTATTATTAATTCTCTTATTGATTGTTCTAGATTTTCGTCTATTTGTGTGTTATCTATAATTATATTTGATACAGGTATAAATAATACAAATGCTATTACTAAAGATACAACAAATGAAAGTATTTTTATTAATGAACCTGTTAAGCCTCTTTTATATCCTAAAATTAGACATAATGCAAAAATTGCTACTATTACTATATCTACTATAATTGACATATGATTCACCTCCTGTCTATGTTTATTAATATTATAAATTTAATATTTCTACTCTGTCTTGGTAAACTATTCCTGCAATTCCATTTCCTATTACTACATTCTGTACTTCTTGTGAAGAAAGATATCTTTTTATCAGCCATCCACTTGTGTTTACAAATTCTATTTCTTGTCCTAAATTTACTGCAACAACATTGTTATAGCTATACATAGCTTTTGCAGCACCTTCTATTGTATATACTGACGTATTATCATTGGTTACATTTTTCATTTCTAAAACTGTATTTGTGTCAAATAAACCTGCATTTTCTTCTATTGCTCTGTATATATAATTATCCAAATTAATATTTGCAAAATTAATATTTTTTCCACCTTCGTTTAGGATCATAATTACTTGGCTACTATTATTGTTTATTACACTAATTTCACTGTCATACATACATATAATATTGTTGTTGTTTTGATATTCTATATTTAATATCAATTTATTATCCTCTGCTGAAAAAGTTTGTATTATCTTTGCTTGTTCAATTGATGCTACGTTTATGGTTGATTTTATTTTAGTCCCAGTTGTGTTTACTCCTGCAAAAGCTAGATATTGGTTATCTTTTGAAATAGATGTATCTACCACCTGTGTAGTATCTAAATATGCATTGAATAGCTGTTTTCCTTCATTGTCAAATACTGTTATAACAGATTTGTATGTTGTTCCAGTTATTATTACGCTTACATAACCATTTTCGTTTACATTTATTTTATTTATGTTACCGTCCAATTCATTTGTCCATAGAATTTTATCGCCAGAAATCAAATACAATTTAGAACCATTTTGTTCACTTATTGCTAAATATCTATTATTTACACTATAAACAGGATTGCTTATCTCTAAGTCAATCTCACTTTCTAAGTTACCAGAGGAATTATATTTCATTAATTTATTTTCTGCTAATACACATAAATTTCTATTATATGCAATTACACTAATATTTGAATCATAATCTAAATCTATTGTGTCAAGCTTTTCCTGCGATACGTTTTTTCTAAATAGATATTGGTCTAAGAAGTTTCTTGCATCTCTACTTGAATAATATACTAACATTGTAATTCCAATAATTAAAAGAATTATTCCAACAGATATAGTTATAATTAATTTCTTTTTATTTATGTTCTTTTTTTCTTTTTTCTCTTTTTCTAGAATTTCTATATCTTTCAAAGTTTTTCCTCCTTTGTACCTAATATTTATACCAGTTTTCGAGATTTTTTTCAATAGGTTTTAAGTAACTTTTTCTTGGTTAGTTAGTCAATCTTACGTAGTAGCCAAATTAGTTGGAGCAAACCTAAGATTCCGAAAATTGGGTATGTTAGGTTAACTAATTTAGAGAAGCTTATATAGCAAATTGGAATTGCAGTAAGACAGATTATAATTGCAAGAGTTTTATATTTTTTTGCATCCTTTGTACAGTTTTGCAAAAATCCATATCCAGCTGATATCATTGTTGTATATATTGCCATACTAACTACAATTCCATAAATAAATTTAGATGCTCCTCCGAACCTACTTGCTATATATACTAATGGCAATTCTATATTTGCAATATTTTCTACTTTAAACATTATTAAATATATAGTTATTGCCATAATAAAAAATATACTTGCTGATATAATTCCTACTCTTTTTTCTTTTTGTTTTGTATATTCTCTTAGTTCTATTAAAATTGGAATTAATAATATACTATTATAACTTGCATATGATATTGCTCGTATTATCCAATCAAATGATATTTCTATTTTTTCTATATCTACATTTTGTAATGTGTACATTGTATTAGTCTTAATTCCTAAACTAATTATTAGTAAAACTAGTATTGGTGCTATAATTGTATTTACTTTTGCCAATCCTTTTATATTTCCCATAAAAGTAATGTAGCAAAAAATCAATAACGTAATAGTTACAAGCATAGTATCTAATCCAAATTCCTGTTTAAAATATGCCGTAAATCCTGCAACCATTATGTAAAATGATAGTAGTAAAAATATATTTATTATTATTTGTAATATACTCGATATTCCTTTTGGAATATTGCATTTTTCTAGTAACTCCCCATATGATGTAATATTATGATAACTTACTTTTTTTAAAACACTGTATATTATTATTCCTAGAAGAATACTTGAGAGCATTAGTCCTAAAATTCCATTTTCTCCATATATATTAAAAAAGCTGTATATTTCTTGGCCAGAGGCAAATCCTGCTCCTATTATTGTTCCTATTATCACAAATATTGCTTTTGCATTCTTTTTCAAAAAAATCACCCCATAATATTTGTATGAGGTGATTTTTTTATTATTACTTCTTTCTTCTTCTTACTTGCCATACAACTATTCCAATTATGATTATTACTACTGGAATTGTAAAGATTATTATTAATATTATTGTATTTTGCTCTGCTGTAACTGTATAATTTGTTGTTTCTACATCTTTTCTAATTGTTATCATATTATCTCTTCCAGTTAAGTATGCTATTGAATTTATTGCTAGGTCTTCGTTGTTATAAAAATCTAATGCATATGAGTAGTATTGTTGGCTAATTGCAATTTGTAAGTTTGTTATAAATATGTTATTTGCATATACAATTAATTCTGATGTTGTATCATCGTCTATTGTTTTTTCTATTAATGCTCCCAATGTAGCATTTCCAGCGTCTTCATCAGCATCTGTTTTTGAAGTTGTCTCTATTGCATAGTCTGTTCTATAAAATGCATTTTCACCTGCTGTTGCAAGTGTTTCTACTGTTACGCCTAGTTCTTCTAGCTTTTCACTATCAGCAATATCTATTCTTCCTGTTGTCATAAAACAAGCATTAATGTTCATATTAGTATTTGAAGTAACGCTTGTATTTGGACTTACTGTCACAAGTATTGCAGATGGAGTTCCATATAGCATTTTGCTTGAATCTTGTTCTAATATTACTCCTTCTGAAATGCTGATTCCATATTCGTCTAAAACATCTTGAAAGTTTGGCATTTCTTTTCCTGTTGAATTTGGATCTGAGAATAATATTATTTTTCCTCCATTATTTATATAATCTAAAATAGCATCACGTTCTGCCTCTGTTATATCTTCTGCAAGAGTAGTAATCATTAATGCAGAGCAATCCTCTGGAACAGAACCTGTTGTAAGCAAATCTAGATCTTTAACTTCATAAGCTTCGTCTTCCAAATCTTGGTAGAAATAGTAAAAATAGTCTGTTGAATATTTGTTATGACCTGTTAGTGCATATACTATTGGTTTTTCGTCTGTTGTCACATCTATAATTGCATTAGTTAATGCTTCCTCTGTTATATCTTTTTGTGTATATGTTGTGTAATCTATTGTATACAAGTCATAGCTAGATAATAGTTTCTCTTTATCTCCAGACTCTACTATTATCACAGAACTATCTGAAGAAATTCCATATTCTTCTGTTAAATCTGGTCTAGCTGTAACATCGTCTATTACCTCTACTGTTATTTTGTCATTAATACTGTTGTATTTATTTGCAAAATCTTCTTGTGCCTCTGCCATATTTATTAAAATAATGTTTACATCTTTATCAACTGATTCTGCTATTTGTTTTGACTGTTCAGATAAACTATATATTTTATCTTGCGTAAAGTCAAAATCTGTTAGGTTTGCATTTTCTACTGCTAAGTTTATTCCAATACCAGCAGCAACAATAATTGCAATTAGCAATACTGTAAGTGAAGTTTGTCTTAGCCATTTTTTTAATTGATTTCTTGATTTCTTTTCTTTTTTAACTACAACCGATTTGCAATTTGTATTTTCTTTTTTGTCCTTCTTTACTTCTTCTGACTCTATGTTCTTTTTATTCTCCTTTATGCCTTTTGATTCAATATTTTTATTTTCTTTTTTCACTTTTTTCCCTCCCCTCTACTTTACAGCCTGTCTTCTTTTAATTAAAACTATTGTAATTAAAAGACACATTATAGTTATTGATAATAAGCAAACTGTATCTGATACTGATATTAAGCCACTTGGGAATTTTAAAAACTTGTCTATTAAATCAACACTAGAAAAAATAGAGCTAATGTCAACTAAAAACCAAGGAGCAACTAATACCACAATTGTTATTATTGCTGATATTATTTGATTTTCTGTAATGCTAGATGCAAGCATTCCTATTGATATAGCCGCCATTGCCACAAGCAAAAATCCTATAATTGTTACTATTAGAGTCGGAATGTTTACTGTGCCAAAAAAGCTGATAATAATTGGATAAATTATTGATAATATTAATGTTATTAATATTACTGTTACAGCTGCTAAAAATTTTCCTAGAACAATTGATGTAACACTTCTTGGCGATGTAAGTAGTAATTGCTCTGTTCCATTTTTTCTTTCTTCTGCAAAAATTCTCATTGTAAGTAATGGTATAATTAATAATAATCCATATCTTGCTGTTGCATAGTATAAATCTCCCATAAATACTGAACCATAAGTAATGGTTGTAAGATAAAAGAATATGCTATACATTACCATAAAGATTCCTATTGCAACATATCCTATTGGAGATAGAAAATATGTTTTTAGTTCTTTTTTATATATTGCCCACATTATTTTTTCTCCTCCTTTTTATTGTTCTCTGATTTATCTTCTACTTTTGTATTATTTTCTTTGCCATCTTGTTCTACTTCTGGAATACTTTTCGTTTTATTTTCCTCTGATTTAGAACTGTCTATAAGTTTTATAAATGCATCTTCCAAAGTATTTTCAGTTTTCTTCAATTCGAAAATAACAATTCCATCTTTTGGTAAAACTTCAAATATTTTTTTCCTCAAATCAATATCAGAAGATGTTGTAATAACATATTGTTTTGTTCCGTCTTCATTATCTTTTACAAACTCTATATCCTCAATTTCTGGTATTTTTTCTTTTAGTGTTTTCATTTTCTCATTTTTGTCTTCTACTACAACACTAATTCCATTTCTCTCTTTTGTAGATTTTTCTAGATTTTCTGGGGTATCTATTGCTACGATTTTTCCTTTGTTTATTATAATTACTCTTTCGCAAATTTGACTCACTTCTGATAAAATATGAGAACTTAATATAACTGTATGTTTTTTACCTAATTCTTTTATGAGACTTCTTATTTCTGTAATTTGTTTTGGATCTAATCCGACTGTTGGTTCATCTAATATAATTACATCTGGATTTCCAACAAGTGCTCCTGCCATACTTACTCTTTGCTTATATCCTCTTGATAAATTCCTTATTAATTTATTTTTTACGTCTTCTAAACCAGTTTCTTTTAAAACTTGCTCAACTTGTTCTTTTCTTTCACTTTTTTTAACCATTTTTAATTCTGCCATATATGTAACAAACTCCTTTGCAGTTAGTTCATAATATAGCGGAACATTTTCTGGCATATATCCCACTTCTCGTTTTGCCTTTCTTGGCTTTTTTAAAATATCATTTCCATTAATAATAATTTGACCTTGTGTTGGTTCTATATATCCTGTAAGCATATTCATTGTTGTACTTTTTCCAGCACCATTTGGTCCTAAAAAGCCTACAACTTCGCCGTCTTTTACATCAAAACTGATATCATTAACAGCAGTTATAGAGCCGTACTTTTTGGTAACATTTTTTACCTCAATCACTTTTATTCCTCCAATCTCTTCTTTCCGTATGTTTTACCGTCTTATATTATCATTTATAACTTGTTATTGCAATATATTTCACAAGAAATTCACAATGTGTGCTAAGAGTTAGTTACAATTCATAGTTATACTACTTCTCTAAAAAATAAGCTATGCATCTTAACAAGACATATTTACACCAAACGTGAATATATTTGGTTTAAGTGGAGGTCGTTATGGAATTAATTTATCCTTTTCTTGTCTCTTTTATTATGATATTTATTGCAGAGTTAGGTGATAAAACTCAATTACTTGTTCTTTCGTTTTCTAGTAGTGTTAAAACACGAAATATAATTTTAGGAATAGCACTTGGTTCTTTCTTTAGCCACGGAATTGCTATTTTATGTGGAAGTCATATTGGAGTTCTAGATAATGAAACATTTAGAGTTGTGATTGAATTTATTACATATTCTTCTTTTATATTAATTGGAATTGCTTCTTTGCTTCCTCGCAAAGAAAAGATTAAAGAAGATGATACAAAAAAGCGGAATTTTAAAAAAGATATTTCACTTAAGAATTAATTATACCTTAATTATAGCTTTGTCAATTATTGTTGGTGAGTTGGGTGATAAAACATTTTTAGCATCACTTGGTTTTGGCATACAATATCCAAATTACAAAGTGATGCTCATACTTGGTGCAATTTTAGGAATGATAGCAAGTGATTCCATTGCAATAATTTCTGGAAAATTTTTAAATAAGTATATTTCTGAAGAAAAAATGAAAAGGTTTTCTGGAATTTTGTTTTTGCTATTTGGATTAATTGGTTTTATCTTCATTTAGAAGTGTGCTTATCCACACTTCTTCCCCATTTTCATTTTTTATTCTCAAATTTGGAAAGTTTCTATATATTCTCTCATTTGTAAAGTAATTATTTTCTATATTTTCTCTAAGTTGTAGAAAAATATTGTTTGAGTCTGTTTCAAACACTTTATTATATACTACTCTGTTTTGATATGTTTGTATTCCCCATACAGTAACTAGACTGTCTATTACTAAAAAAATTATAATTCCAATTTCTATTTTGTTTCGAATTCGCGGTTTTATTTTTTCTACAAGTTTATCTATAATTGGTTGAACAAATTTTATAAGAACTATTGCTAATACTCCCCAATAGAAAGAAAATAGCAAGCTAATTCTTCCATTTAGGTTATAACTTAAGTATTCATAATTCCAAAACCTAATTCCATAGACCGCTTCCAAGCAAAAGCTTAAAATATATTCTGCTATCGAGCCAATTATAAAACCCCCAATAAATAATTTAAAAAAGCTTTTTATTTTTAATTTGTCTAAAATATATATCAGTGCAGCTCCGCTTATTCCATAGACTGGGCAAAATGGTCCCCATAAAAGTCCTTTTCTGCTTTCTAGAACTCCCGTTGTTACATGGCAGTATATTGTTTCAATTATTAATCCTATAATACTAAAAATAAGAAAATACCAAAACAAGTTGTGTATTGTTATTTTTTTATTATCTCCCATAAAATTACTCCTCTTTGTACATATTATGCTATATTTGTTAGTACTTATTCGGTCGATGGAACAATTATACACTATTTTTTTATGTTTTTCCATATTTTTTTGTGACTCGTAAATGAAAATGTCTCAAAAAATGATTTAGTTTGTAAATAAAAATGTCTTATAATCTACCTCATAGGAGGTAAAAAATGTTACAAATGACAGAAAAAGAAATGAAAAAGTTAAACACTATTAAAAAAATATTAGGAGGTGAATGTACAAAAAAAGAAGCTGTTGAAAGCTTAGGAATAACAACTAGGCAAATAGACCGTCTCATTTTAAAATATAAAAATGATGGAGATGCTGGATTTATACATAAAAGCAGAGGAAAAGAAAGTAAAAAGAAAATATCAGAAAATATAAAAGAAGAAATAGTAAACCTTTATATAACAGAATACTTTGATTATAATTTTACACATTTTTATGAAGAAATCAGGGAAAAATATCAGCTATCACCCAAAAGCATTGATAATATTTTAAATGAAGCAGATATTATTTCTCCTGAAGCTCAACATAAAACAATTAAATTATATAATGCAAATATGAAAAAAGCAATACGTCAAAAAGAAGCAACAAAAGAGCAAATAGATATATATAAAAAAAGACAGGAAATAGAAAAACAAAAACATATCAGACGTTCTTCATTATTATATAATTATGGACAAGAAGTTCAAATGGATGCAGCATTTGCAATGTGGTATGGAGAAAAAGCAAGAGCTCTTCATTTAGCAGTTGATAAAGCAACTAAAAGAGTATTATATGGTTGGTTTGATATTCAAGAAACAACTAGAGCATATTTTTTAATGCTTATGCACATTATTTTAAACTATGGTATTCCAAAGAAAATCAAAACAGATAAAAGAGGAACTTTTTCAATAAATAATGTTAAAACAAAAAGTAATTTAAATACAACACAATTTGGAAGAATTTGTGAGGAATTAGAAATACATCTTTCTTCAAGTAGTGATCCATTATTTAAGCCAAATGTTGAAAGAGAGAATAAAACTTTTAAAGGACGTTTGATAGCAGAATTAAGGCATGAGAATATTATAGACGATAATGAAGCTAATAAATATTTAAATGAAGTATTTATACCAAAAATGAATTCAAAATTTGCCTATGAAATAAATCCAGAAAAAAATGATATGAGAGAAAACAATTATAGTTTAGAAGAATTAAATATTATCATTTCAGAACGGTATATCAGAAAAGTGGATAATGCTTCATCTATTAAGTATAAAGGATTTTATTATGTTCCGATAGATATTGAAACAGGAGAGATTATTAGCTTTTCACGAAACACATTATGTACCTTAATTGTAGCTTATGATTGTACCCATTGGGGTTATATTGAAGATAAATTATACATTCTTTCTGAAATAAAAGCACCAGAAAAGAAGAGTTATCAAAAAACAACCAAAACAATAGAAGAAATAAATCGTTCTAAAGCCCATAAACCTGCTCCAAATCATCCATGGAGAAATTGCAAAAAGAACTAGTTTCTATACTAGTTCTTTTAAGACATTTTTATTTACAAACTACTTAACCACAATTATTAAATAAATAAAATTAAGACATTTTCACTTACGAACGAGTTAAAAAATTGAGACATTTTCATTTACGAGTCACAATTTTTTTATGTTTTTCCATATTTTTTATTGACATTTTTTCAAATAAGTGTTATTATATTTATTGCATTTGCAAATGGGTCAATAGCTCAGTTGGATAGAGCATGCGCCTTCTAAGATTTGTGCCACATTCTCAGAACTATTGGCATTGTAGAATTTTAGAGTTTATAGAGGATTTCTCTAACAAAACCTCTAACAAATTGCATATTATATCTGTATAGATAAAAATCCCAAAAACAACATGGGTCAATAGCTCAGCTGGATAGAGCAATGCCCTTCTAAGGCAGTGTTCGTTTATACTGACATTGGCTTGTAGTAAGGTTTATAGCATTTCAAATGCAAAATATCTAAAAAAATATCTAAAAAATTTGAATATTAAAATTTATAAATCTATTGAAATCCATTTGGGTCAGTAGCTCAGTTGGATAGAGCATGCGCCTTCTAAGCGCAGGGTCGGGGGTTCGAATCCCTCCTGGCTCACCAATATCAAAGGTTTCAGAGATTTGTAAATTTTAATTTTTTTATTATATCTAAAAAATTTTTTAGATATTTTACTTTAAATTTGATATATTGCTTGTACTACAAACATTTAGAGCTTTCTTTCTTACTATTCTTCTTCTAAAAATTTTTTTGCCTTTTTGTTCATTTTCGTTAGTATCTATTCCATGTATTAAATCATCATATTTTTCCATTACTCTTTGTTTTACTCTTTCATCTGGATGTGCATACCTTCTCGTTGTAGATAAATTTCCATGCCCTAAAAATTCTCCAATTGCTTTTAAATCTACACCATTTGCACTTAATTCTGTTCCTATTGTATGTCTTAAATCGTGAAATCTTATTTCTTTTAGTCCGTTTCTTCTTATAACTTTCAAAAATCTATGTGATATATGATTTGGTTTTATAAGCGAGCCGTCATCTTTTACGCAAACATAATCTATATAATCAGTAATATAATCTTTTTTAAATAATTTAATATTCAGTTGTATTCTTTCTTTTTTCTTCAATAGCGCCTCTTTTATTTCTTTATATAGAGGTAATTTTCTATTACTTTGAAGAGTCTTTGTTCTATCTTTTGCTATTAGCTTATTTTCTATAAGTTTGTTTCCACAACCTGATATTTCTATAATAGTGTGATTAATATATATATAGTTATTATCAAAATCTATTGCACTCCATTTTAGGCCAACAGCTTCACTTCTCCTTAAACCATAGTATGCAGCTAATAAAACTGGTATTTCAATGACATCATTTTTAAATATCTTTAATAATTTATTCAATTCTTGCATACTATATGTCTCTGATTTGTACACTTCCTCTTTAAGTTTTTCTATGCCTCGTGTTGGTTTTGGCATAATATTTCTTTGTTCTAAAATTTCATATGCAACACTTATCTGATTTCTAAAATGCTTAATTGTAGTATTTTTTAAGTTACAGTCTATTGATAAATAAGTAAAAAATTTATCTATTATATCGGAATTAATTTCACTAACTTTGTATATATGTTTTTTGTTTTGCTGTAAACTAGGATCTTTAGAACTTCCAAAATACTCTTTCATACGAATATTTATATTTGCTTTATATCCTGCATAAGTATCATACTCATATTTTCTTTTGACATTAGTTTCTTCTAATCTCATATTCATAAAATCTATAAATTCCATATCTAGTTGTTCTTCAATTCCTGTTCTCTTTGGCTTTAGCCTATTTATTATTTCTTTTTCAAATTGTTCTCTAATATTTTCTGCTTTTTCTTTTGCTATTTTTTTATTTCCTGCTTTAACTTTAATTTTTGTACTTTTCCACTTTGTTTTCCATTTATCATCAATATCTTTATAACTTAAAACTGCTTGATATATTCCTCCTTTCTCTTGTAGACTTACTGTTACACCTATATCCTTTCCTTGTAATCTGTTTTCTATCATTTTTTCTCCTCTCCGATATAAAAAACTAGATTACACACTATTTGCATTAAATATTATTTTAACACATATAGCATCTTATAATCTAGCTTGAAGCAAAAATTATTTTTTCATAATATATGAAATAACACTTATTTTAGGTATCTTATATTTTTTATCTATTCTTTTTGAATATATTTCTCCAGTTTTTAGTAATTTATAAATTTTATTGTTGCCTGTATCTGGTATCATTTGTTTTAATTGTTTTACATTCACTACATCTGGGAAATCTTTAAATATTAAATTATAATATTCTAAAGTGTTCTCTTTAATCTCCATTAATATCACTTCCACCTTTTATTGACTCTGCTTTCTTTTCTGTAAATACTTTACTTTCCGCAATATTTAATACAATATTTCTAGGATACATTTTAAATGCTTGTCTCATTTCCATGCCAAAATTTTGCAAATTGAATTTTCCATTGTATGTTGAATGTAACATAGCCTCTAATGCGACTTGCCCATATGCAATAGCTTCTTTTTTATTCATATCTTATACCTCCAACAAAAGTTTCAAATAGTGTGATAATATTGTTCCATTTTTCTTCAGAATTTTCTGTAATACATATTTCGCATTTTTCTATATACGAATAGTCTTTTTTTCTTCTAATGTTTATTTCTAATTTTTGATATTTATTTGCTTCATAACGAATTTCTGCATATATCTTACTGTTCTTATTGTTTAATTTGTCTGCTAGTTTAAACACTTTTAACAATTTTTCTTCCATAAAATATTACCTCTCTTTTACATATTTAGGTACATCTGCAGCCCTACCAAATTTTTCATTAAACTCATACCTATGTTTTGAAGGATTGTAATTATAGGCACTGCTATTCCATTTTCTAAATGCTTCATTGTTCATATGTCCTCTTTTTGATAATTCTTTTACATCTTGATTGTGTTGTGCTTGTATCATAGAATACTGATCGTCTATTCTTTTTTGTTCTCGTTTATTCTTCATAAAATTATTTTTTGCAATTTTTCTTTTTATTTTTGAGACATCTTTTCTGCTCTGTTTTTCCTTATTATACCTTGAATCCTTTTTTATTATTTTTGTAATATATGCAGAGCTTGTATTAACATTTGCTGCAATTTCATTTATTTTCAAATGTTTCTCAAAAAATTGTTCTAATATTAGGTCTTTTTTATTATTCATTTTATTCACCTTATTTGGTTAATTTTTTGTCAACACTTTTTTCGCATAGCAAATCTATTAGAAATTTTACTTAATTTCTAATTCTTCCATTTTTTTCTTAAAAGCTTGCTCTCTCCTTTTTCTGTTTTTTAATTCTCTGTATTTCTTATATCTGTCTATTAGTTTTGATAGTACATAATCTAAACAGAAAAGTAAAGCGACAAGACATACTATCAATAATGCAAATCTCAAAACCATCTTTTTTACTCCTTTCCTTAATAAATTTGAAAAAGCAGACAAGAGCTTTTTTCTCTCATCTGCTTTACAATATAGTGTGTCCTTAATTTGCCCTTCATTATATTTACTTACGAAAATTTGTCAAAATCCGACCGTAATTTAAAAATTTTTTTATTTTTTTAAAATTTATAATTTTTTATAGCAACTATCAGTCTCTCTATTATGTATTGGTATCTATCTTCGTCTCCAAATGAAAGTCTTTCTATCATTTTCCTTTTTCTGTTAATTATTTTTATTAGAGATATTTCATCTCCAGCTTGTGCTTTTTTTCCTAAATCATATAAACTTTCTTTTTGCATACTATTTTCTTCCTTTCATATAATTTTTTAGCTTTTTTATAGCCCTTCTTTTTATTCTTGTTACTGAATCAGAACAAATTTCTAATATCTTACTTGCTTCATTACTTGTAAACTGTTTTTCAAACAAAAGAAAAACCACTGTCATTTCAATATTAGACAGTGATTTTAAAGCTTTTAATAAATTTATATTTTCAATTTGTTCTATTAGGTCATTTATACCAATAATTTTGTGTCTATCATCCTCTTGTAAAGAAAATTGTTCTATATATTGCTCATATCTTTCATCATCTATAAGTTTTTGTTCTACTTTGTCTTTTGTGTATTCTTCTTTGAAATATTTTTTTGAAGATAGTACTATTGTTTTATTTATAAAGTTTTCAAATTTTTCCTCTCTTTCACTTAATCTAGGCATTTTATTATCTCCTTTTTAGAAAATTAGCCCTTAGACCAAAGTTCTAAAGGAGATAATTATTTATCTATTCCCTTTACTATATAATTGTATTATTTTACATACTTTCACCGCCTCTTTATATCAATTTAAAAAGTGTACTAAAACTTTATCTATTGTATTATAAAAGTCTTTTGTATATCTCCTTTTCTCCTTGATACAAAGAGCCATTGCAATTTTACTATATTCTCTTGTAGTAGTATCAAAGTAAGAAAAAATTGTAATAAATCGTAAAAAATCGTATTTTGTCATTTTTTAGTTTAAATTCTTTCTCTTTGTTGAAATATCAATGTTTTTGTGATAAAATATTACCAATTTATAAAGTTAAAAGTCTATTAAATGGAGGTATAATCTTGGTTAAATTGTTAATAGCAGATGATAATATTCACATATGTGAGTCATTATTCACTGTATTAACAAAGGAAAAAGACTTTAAAATTACAGGAATTGCACATAATTGGAAAGACATTGAAGAACAATATTTTGAAACACTCCCTGACCTAATGCTTTTAGACTTAAAGATGCCAGAAAAAAGCGGTTTGCAAATCATTAGCAAATTGACTGAAAAAGAGTCAAACCCTAAAAAGAACATAATTGTTATGTCTGGTGATATGAAATATCGAGCCAGTTTAACCAATGTAGAAAAAGTAAAATGGGTTTTCCCTAAACCTATTGATTATTCTAAATTAATAGAAGTCATACGCGAATCAGCTAGACAAAATATCATTCCAGAAATGATTAGTTCTATTGTAGATGATTTACTAAGTAAATTAAGAATACCATTTGGCAAAGGTAGAACATTGTTAAAATCAGCAATTATTTTAGCTTATGCTAGGCCTATTTTACTCAAAAAAATGGAGATTCTAATGGAAAATGTTGCTCAGAAAGAAAAATATTCGAATGCTAAATCCGTTCGTTCAAATATTGATAAAATAATTGAAAAAACTTTTTATCAAACTACTGATAGTTCAATTTTTTATATACTGGATGAGTATTATGGAGAAAAAATGACAACTAAGTCTTTTATTAGTAGTTGTACATTGTATATTCGTAAAGCTATGAAAAATAATTAAAATCTATAAATCAGATGATTTATTGTAAATTGTCTGCTTTTGTGTTATCATTTATTCAAATAGTAATTTACCAAAAAGATTGTCAGTAATGACAGTCTTTTTTGTACGACAGGCAGTTATACAAATAAATTAGTTCAGTGCAACTAATCTATTTTTTTATTATATATTGACTTTTAACGATAACTACTATAAAATATAGTAGTGTAGTTTATAGTAGAAAGGAGGACATTAAATATATGAAAAATTATGACAATTATTTTCTTCCTGTAGATAATATGGAAGAAGCAAAAAGATACTATGAGGAAATATTGGGGTTAAAAAAGAAATTTGATTTCTCTGATAAGGGAATGGTTGCTTATAATATTGGAAATGAAGAACCTGCAATAATTT